>CAZFNT010000133.1:0-909 GCA_964520315.1 uncultured Gemmatimonadota bacterium | reverse complement strand
GAGACCGGCGAGTACATGATCGAGCTCGGCAACGAAGACCCTGAGCACAACCGGCACATGCGTTCCATAGGCCGCAGGTACATAGACAACGACATCTACGCATGGACTCGGGGCATCCTGGGCTTCGACCCCGGCTACCCCTGGGACGGTTCCATGTTGGGCTGCAGAACGCCGCACATCCTGGAGAAACCCCGACCGCCGGAGGGGACCTCAAAGAGGGAGTGGGGATCGGTCCTGGAACGAAGAGAGAGCGGAGAGACCCCTGCCGAGTTCATCATCCGCCTCGACCCCGTTCCGCGAGCTGACCGACTCGCGTTCCCTGACCATCGGTAATTGGAAGCGCCGAGAGCTTCGAGAAGTGTCTTCACCATCGCCCCCGGATGGGCCCGGCCGGAGGGTGGAGCACCCAGCCCTTTCGGCGCCCTCACTTGATCATCGTGATCCACCGTTTCGTTTCATCCCCTCGTGCACTCAAGCGCACCACATAGGAGCCCGCGGCGACGCCCTGTCCAGCATCGCCACGGCCATCCCATCGAACGCTGTGGCGCCCTGCCGGAAGCCGCTCATCCACGAGCACACGGATCAGTCCTCCGCGTAGGTCGTAGACCGCCAAGCGCACCCGCGCCTCCTCGTCCAGCTCGATCGGAATCGTGGTGCGTGGATTGAAGGGGTTCGGGTGATTCGGCAGAATGCGCGCGTGCGCCGCAGCGGGCGCCACGGGTGGCCCATCGCCAACCACCGAGGTCTCGGGCGTGAGCAGGACGGCGTGCAACAGGTCGCCGGCGGTGGCTGCCAGACCTACGATCGCGCCGTTCTCGGCCACGGCATAGGCGGCGGTCAACAGCCAGTCTTCGCCGTTGCTGACGAGCTCGTTCAGGTCCTCGATCTCCCGGTCGACCCAGATCACCG
>CAZFNT010000132.1:0-9298 GCA_964520315.1 uncultured Gemmatimonadota bacterium | reverse complement strand
GGCCGATGGGCTTCGGCGGCAAGACCTCCGCGCTCGGCGTCAAGATCTCATTCCGTCACCGCGTGCCCGCCAGCTACTTCGTATCGATTACCTACATGTGTTGGGCCAACCGCAAGGCGAAGATGAGCTACGTCGATGGTGTAGCCGACTACGAGCAGTGAGAGGACGATGAGATGAACAAGAAGCTCAGCCTACCGGCTTCCGAAGAGGATATACGTAGCCTGCGCCGTGGCGACTTGGTCGAGATCAGTGGAGTGATGGCCACCGGCCGCGACAATGTACACAAGTACCTTGTCGAGAACGACGACGAGCGGGCCCGAGAGCTACTCGATGGCCGGTTGATCTATCACTGTGGTCCAGTGGTGGACAAGGACGACGACGGCAACTGGCGTTTCGTTGCGGCCGGCCCGACCACGTCGATTCGCGAAGAGCCTTACCAGGCTACGGTTTTCGAGCGTTATGGCGTCAGAGGTGCGATCGGCAAGGGCGGCATGGGACCGAAGACCCTGGCGGCCTGTGAAGATCTGGGAGCGGTCTACTTGCATGCCATCGGCGGTCTAGCCGTGCTCTTGGCCCGGTCGGTCAAGCGGGTCATCGACGTGCTCTGGCTCGAGGAGTTCGGCACACCCGAAGCGATGTGGGTCATCGAGGTCGAGGATTTCCCTGCCATCGTCACGATGGATTCCCACGGTGAGAGTCTGCACGAAGAGGTGCTGGCGGCATCGAGAGCGCAGTTCGAGAGGCTGATCGGCGAATAGAGGTCGGCGCATCGGATCTTCAGTCCCTCGCCCGCAAAGGTCGGGCGAACGCAGCCGCGGCGGAAGAGAGCGGACGATCACGTCTTCGAATCACGCTAAGCGTCGGCGTGATGCGCAGGCACCTTACGGTGAGCGTTCGAATGCCGTCCCCGCCCCGCCCGATACCGCGCTGGCTCTTGTAGACTTCAAGAGCAGAAGCACATCTTGAGGAGAGAAGCCATGTTGCAGGAGTACCGAGAACACGTCGAAGAACGCGCCGCGCTCGACATCCCACCGCTGCCCCTCGACGCCGAGCAGACCGCCGCTCTTGTCCAGGCGATAGAGAATCCCCCCGCCGGCGAGGACCCATCCGAACTTCTAGCCCTGCTCGAGAACCGCATCCCGGCCGGAGTCGACCCCGCGGCGTACGTCAAGGCCGCCTTCCTCTCGGCGATCGCGAACGGCGAAACCTCCTCGCCGCTGATCTCCGCTTCTCGCGCCGTCGAGATCCTGGGCACGATGTTGGGGGGCTACAACGTGGAGACGCTCGTCGCCCTGCTCGACGACGACGCCCACGGCGCCCTCGCCGCCGACCAGCTCGAGCGCACGCTCCTGGTTTTCGACGCTTTCCACGATGTCGAGGCGAAGGCGAAGGCGGGTAACGAGCACGCCGAACGCTTGCTGCGGGCTTGGGCCGACGCCGCCTGGTTCACCGCTCGGCCATCGGTGCCCGATCGCGTCACCCTGACCGTCTTCAAGGTCGAGGGCGAGACCAACACCGACGATCTCTCCCCCGCCCCCGACGCCTGGTCGCGTCCCGATATTCCTCTGCATGCGCGCGCGATGCTCAAGATCCCTCGCCCCGGCATCACGAGCTGCCTCGAGCAGCTCGCCGAGCTCCGAAAGAAGGGCCACCCGATCGCATACGTGGGAGATGTCGTCGGAACCGGATCGTCGCGCAAGTCCGCGACGAATTCGGTGCTCTGGCACATAGGCGACGACATCCCGCACGTGCCGAACAAGCGATCCGGAGGCTTCTGCCTCGGCGGCAAGATCGCTCCGATTTTCTTCAACACCATGGAGGACTCCGGCGCCCTTCCGATCGAGTGCGACGTGAGCGGGATGGCGATGGGCGATGTAGTCGCGATCCACCCCCGCGAGGGACGGATCACGAACGAGGCCGGCGATATCGTCGCGGAGTTCGAGCTCAAGACCGAGGTGCTCCTCGATGAGCTGCGGGCCGGCGGTCGCATCCCTCTGATCATCGGCCGCTCCCTTACCGCCAAGGCGCGATCGAGTCTCGGCCTCGGCGAGTCGGAGGTGTTTCGTACGCCCCGTCCGCCCGCAGACTCGGCCAAGGGGTTCACGCTCGCCCAGAAGATCGTGGGCCGCGCCTGCGGCGTCGAGGGAGTGCGACCCGGAACCTACTGCGAGCCGCGCATGTCGACCGTCGGCTCTCAAGACACCACCGGTCCGATGACCCGCGATGAGCTGAAGGAGCTCGCCTGTCTCGGGTTCTCCGCCGATCTGGTGATGCAGTCGTTCTGCCATACCGCCGCCTATCCCAAGCCGGTCGACGTCGAGATGCATCACACCCTGCCCGATTTTTTCCAGACCCGCGGCGGCGTTGCGCTGAATCCGGGTGACGGCATCATCCACTCGTGGCTGAATCGCATGATCCTGCCCGATCAGGTCGGCACTGGGGGGGACTCCCACACCCGCTTCCCGCTCGGCGTCTCATTTCCGGCCGGCTCCGGGCTCGTCGCATTCGCCGCGGCCCTCGGAACGATGCCTCTCGACATGCCGGAGTCAGTGCTCGTTCGATTTGCCGGCACGATGCAGCCCGGCATCACCCTGCGCGATCTGGTCAACGCCATACCCCTCGCCGCCATCGAGTCCGGCGATCTCACGGTCGCGAAAGAGGGGAAGAAGAACATCTTCTCCGGGCGGATCCTCGAGATCGAAGGGCTGCCCGATCTGAAGGTGGAGCAGGCATTCGAGCTCTCCGACGCCACCGCCGAGCGCTCCGCCGCCGGCTGCTCCATCCGCCTTTCCAAAGAGCCGATCATCGAGTATCTGAGATCGAACATCGTGATGCTGCGCTGGATGATCGCCCAGGGTTACGGCGACGCGCGCACTCTGGAGCGACGCGCCAATGCGATGGAAACGTGGGTCGCGGAGCCGACGCTCCTGGAGCCCGATTCCGACGCCCATTACGTCGAGGTGATCGAGATCGACATCGGTCGGATCACCGAGCCGATTCTCGCCTGCCCGAACGATCCCGATGACGTCAAGCCCCTCTCCGAGGTCGCGGGGACGTCGATCGACGAGGTTTTCATAGGATCGTGCATGACCAACATCGGGCACTTCCGGGCAGCGGGCCGGCTGCTGGCAGAGTTCGGCAAGCCATTGCCGACTCGCCTTTGGGTCGCTCCTCCCACCAAGATGGATCGAGACCAGCTCATCGGCGAAGGGTTCTACAGCTTCTTCGCGAGCGCGGGCGCGCGGACCGAGCTGCCCGGTTGCTCGCTCTGCATGGGAAATCAGGCACGCGTCGCCGATGGTTCGAGCGTGGTCTCTACCTCCACCCGCAACTTCCCGAATCGGTTGGGCGACGGCGCCAGGGTGTATCTGGCGTCGGCTGAGCTGGCGACCGTGGCCGCGATCCTGGGCAGGCTGCCGACCCCTTCGGAGTACACGCAGTACGCGGCCCGCATCGATGGCGAGGCAGGCGATCTGTACCGTTATCTGCAATTCGACCAGATCGAAGAGTTCGCCGGATCGACCGCCTTTTCCAGAAAATGACGCGCCGCGTCAAATAGTGCGTTGACGCGGCTAACGCGTTGCGTTAGATTCTTATCAGAAGCCGTTCACTCGAGCTCCCACCGGCGGGGGTTCGATGAGGGCGGACCAGGAGGAATCCCGCGATGCCGCGTGTGATCAAGCGCTACTCGAACCGCAAGTGCTACGACACCGAGACCAGCCGGTACGTCAACCTCGACGATATCGAGAAGCTCGTCCGCGACGAGGTCGATATCGAGATCGTCGACAATGAGACCCAGGAAGACGTCACCGCCATCTACCTTTCGAAGATCATCATGACGCAGGAGAAGAAGGCGAAAGACGCCTTCACGCCACTCTTCTTGCGCCAGGAGATCCAGCGTCGGTCCGAGCCGATCGTCGACGCGGTAAGGCGCTCGCTCCGGGTGGGCTCGGACCTCCTCTCCGACGAGGTCGAAGAGGGGAAGCGTGTGCTCTCCCGCCTCGGCGAGCTCGGCCGCGACTCGAAGAGCGGTCCCTCGGTGGCGAAGGAGCTGCTGGGTTTTCTCAATCTGCGCGATCAGAGGTTGATCAGCGAGATCGAGACCCGCTTCCAGGAGTTCCTTGCCAGCCACGCGGTCGCAACGCGCGCCGATATCGAGGTGCTCGAGAAGAAGATCGACGACCTCGGAAGCGCTCTCGACAAACTCAACTGACGAACGGTGACGCCGCTCGGCGGCCCATCGCCAAGACGAGGAGTATCTCAGATGACCTTCACACTTCCCGATACAGCCAAGAGGGGCATCGACACTGCCCGCGAAACCGCTGAAGACGCGCGCAAGACGATCCAAACAGGAGTCGAGAACGCGCTCGAGCTCACGCACGGCGTGCTATTGGCCGGGCTCGGCGGCGTCGACTTCACCACCGAGCTTCCGCGGCGCCTGCGGGAGCGCGGCGAAGCCAGCAAGCACGAGTCGATCGTCCGAGCTCGTGAACTGCTCGAGCGCATGCCGCGCGAGATCCACATCCCCGGCGCGATCCACATCGACATCGAGCGGCCGACTATCCCCTCGGTCGATAAGCTTCGCAAGACCGCCGAGAACGCCGTCAGCGATGCCCGCAAGACCGCCGAAGATGCGGTCGCCGACGTCCGGAAGTCGGCCGAAGAGGTAGCCGAGAAGGTAGGCGAAGCCCGCGGAGGCGCCGTCGAAGGTGTCGAGCGCATCCTTCACACCATTCCCGGCTTTTTCCCCGCCTCACAGAAAGAGCTGAGCGGCCTCGAAGAGCGCGTCGAGCAGCTCGCCGACAAAGTGGAGTCGATCAAGAAGGCCAGGGCCCGCGCGGCGACCGCCAAGAAGCGTGCGGCGGCGAAGACCGCCTCGAAGACTACCACCGCGAGCCACAAGCCCAAGAGCGACAAGCCGGCTCCCGAGGCGCCCGCGCCCAAACCCGAGGCGGCCGAAAAAGAGGGTCCGGCGGGCGGTTGATTCCAAGCGCTGACGAAGCCCCGCGGTGCGTGTGCGCCGCGGGGCTTTCGCGTTATAGGGTCCACGCAGAAATAGCTAGGGACTTTTGCGCCCAGATGTGCTGCAGATGGGATGCAAAAGTCCCTAGCTGTTTCTGCGTGGACCCTTACCCCACAAACACGCTCCGACGGTTCTTCAGCCCGGCGTAGAGCATGTCTCTGATCTGGATCTTGATCCGATCCGAAAGGTCGTTCACCAGCAGATCGTCTTCAGCGTCGCTCGCGGAGTAGTCGGAGAGATCGATCGGCTCGCCGACCACGATCACCCATTTCGAGGGCAATGGGATCAGACCGAGAAGACCCAACCAGGGAAAAGAGAGCGTAACCGGGAAGTACGGGAAGTTGAAGAGGCGAGCCAGCCAGTCGGCCCGATAGAAGAGCGGGTAGATCTCCTCACCTCCGACGATGGCGGTCGGGATGATCGGTGCGCGAGAGGCGATCGCCAGTCGAACGTATCCGCCTCTGCCAAAGCGCTGCAATCTGTATCGGTCGGTGTAGAGCTTGCCGATCCCTTTCAGTCCCTCGGGGAACACGCCTACCAGATGATCTCGCTCGAGCAGTTGCCGCCCGTTCTCGGGGCAGGCGCGGATCTGACCGAGGCGCGTGAAGAGCGTTCCAACAAAAGGCAGCGTGGCGAAAAGGTCCAGCATCAGGCAGCGAAGATGTCGCTTGTTCGGGTGGTGCCGGCGCACCCCGGTGAAGAGCATCGTGGCGTCCCAGGGGACCACTCCAGAGTGGTTGGCCACCAAGAGCGCGCGGCCCTTGTTGGGCACGTGCTCGATCCCGTGCAGGTCGCAGCGCCAATACGTCGAGAACATGAACTCGAAGAGCGGCAAGAAACGGTCGGTGAAACCCTCGTCGAACCCGAACTCGTCGACCTCCGCGAGATGGGTGGGGTGCAAGGGATCGAGCAATGCGTGGGCCACATCGAGCCCTGCCCGCATCGCCTGAATCACGCGGGGTGGATCCAGTGCGTCGGCCGACAGTCGTACCTGCTCGAGAGGAAGCGAACGGACGAGCCGCGTCACCAAATCGCCCATCATATCGATCGGAGTCGAGCCTTTGGGCTCCTCCGCGGTGGCCTCTCGTACCGCGCGAGCGAGTGCGTCTCTCAGCTCCCCCTCCGGGATCTCCGAACCGAGTTCCTCGCGCAGTGATGCAAGAGCTTCTCGGAGAATCTCCTCCATGTCGGTGCGTGCACGTCGCTCGGAGCTCATTCTTGCTCCCGCGATGCCCCCAATGTCGGAATCGACCAGCACCGAGGCCGCTTCGTTCCCGTGTCCGACCGGGCCATTCCCGCCCTCACGGGCAACGTCGTCCGGCTCCTCCACGCGTCCCCGAGGCTCCTCGAGCGCCGTGCCGAGCGGCCCTTCCTTCTCGCGGCGCGCCCGTGCGCCGTTCTCCCGCCGCCGCGCGCTCTTCCTCGCGCGCTTCTCGCTGAATGGGTCGTGACCCAGAACATCAGATGACACGTTTCCACACCTCCGCGGCGATCGCCGCCAACATCGCCGCACCCTTCGAGCGGGGGGCGTAGTCGAAAACCGTTTGCCCGTGGCTTTGCGCTTCGTCGATCTTCACATCGTAACGGAGCATCGAGCAGACCCGATCCTCGAATTGCCGATCGAGTCGAGCAACGATTTCGTCCGCGAGTCGTGTGCGACGATAGAGAGTGGGAACAACCGCTTTGATCTTCAGCCCTTCGTTGCCCATCTGATCGCGCACGCGGCCGATCGATTCGACGATCTCCGCGCAGCCGTCGAGCGCCAAATACGTACAGTTGACCGGCACGACCACCGACTCGACCGCCATCAATATGTTGACGGTGTGAATTCCGAGCGATGGCGGTGCGTCGCAAATGACGACGTCGTAGCCGGTCAGCTTGCGAATCGCCTTCAGCAACCGCACATATCGGTCCGATGCGTCCGACACGATCAGGGGGAAGTCGACGAGGGTCTTGTTCGCGGGTGCCACATCGAGACCCTCGATCTCGGTCGGCAGAGCGAGAGAGTCGATCGAAATATCGTCCCGCGTCAGCCAATCCAGTACGGTGTTCTCCAGGTCCCCCACATCGAGGCCCAACGACTTGCCTACCTGTCCTTGGGGGTCCAGATCGACCAAGAGCACCTTGAGTCCCTGCTCGCGGGCCAGCTGAGCGCCGGTATGGACGGTGAGTGTCGTCTTGCAACTACCGCCCTTTTCGTTCAAGAATCCGATGGTTGTGGCCTGCATCAAGGTAGGATACCCGCATGCGCCGCCCGCGGCTCGATCCGAGTCGGAAAGTCCGCAGGAACGGGTCGACGCGTGTCTGTCTTCTCGAAATGTGGTTCGTTTTCGTTTCCAGGCTGCACCGATTCCGCGTGGTGTTCTGGCTGCTGCTTTCCGGCTGTGGACTGTCGGCGCCCGATCCGATCGGTTCCCCCGTCTTCAGGCGATTCGATAGCGGGCAAGGAGCCGATGCCGCCCTGAACGCGGGTGAGAGCGAGCAACTTCTGCGCGAGCGGGGGGCGGGAGTGATCCGCCGAGTGTGGATTCGAGCACGCTCGTGTGACTCCGCCTATCTCGAGAAGCTGGTGCTGGAAGCTCGCTGGGACGACGCGGTCAATCCAGCGGTCTCCGCTCTCCTCGCCACTCTATTCGCCGCCGGGCGCGCCTACAGTCCGCCTCTGGCGACCGAATTCACGACCTGGGCAAGGGGAGGGATGTCGATCCACCTGGCGATGCCTTTCTCGGTGAGTGCCGATCTGCGCCTGCGCAACCTCGGGCCGGAACCGGTCGAAGACCTTGCCTGGGAGATCGACATCGAGAGTGGGGTCGTAGTGGGGCGTGCGGTGGGCAAGCTCCATGCGCGCCACATCCGATCGATCGAAGGTGCCGGAGCGAGTCTCGATGTCTCCGGGCAGGGGCGCTATTTCGGCACGACTCTGGTTGCTCGGGGCTGCGATCCCAGGACGAGTCGCATATCTCTCTCGATCGACGCCGATCCGGCTCGCTCCGTGGGCTCGCTGAATCTGGCGACTTTCTTCGGGGGGAGCGGTTTCCGCGAGAGCGTGTCCTGGACCTCCCCTGAGGCCGGGATTCGTTGGCTCTCCGAATCCCTGGCCGTCGCTCATCGCTGGCACAGCGACGCCCCGATCCCCTTCGCGCGATCGCTCTTGCTGGAGCTGACGACCGAGCGGAGCGCGCGTCGCTCCTACGAGCTTTCCGCGGTCGCCTTCTGGTATCAGGCAAATCCCGCGGGACAGTCCCCAGCGAGCTATGTTTCCAGTGACGCGGCGATCTTCTCCATCGAAGGCGTGATCGAAGCCGAGAACCTGCTCCCCCCGCTCTACTCCAGCGGAGATCGTTGCTTGGCCGACATCACGACGCTCTTGGGCGAGGGTTGGAGTGGCAATCGCCAGCTCCTCTTCCTGGCCGACGCCCGAGACGATTTCGTAGTGCTCGAGATTCCGATCGCGGCACCCGGCGTCTACGATCTTCACCTCGCCTACACTAGCGGGCCGGGCTATGGCTCAGCCCGCGCTACGATCGACGGCCTGGAGAGAGAGGGCGTCCTGCTAGAGGCGACACCAAGTCTCTCGGCGACCCGCGGGCTGCGCGCGCTTCGGGGAGTGCGCGTCGAAGGCAGCTCCACCGCGCTCCAGCTCAGGCTGACGGTCGAGAAACCGGGACCGGCATACCTCATCGGACTGGACCACGTGCGGCTCGAAGCGGTAGACCTTTCCGAGAGTTCTTTCAATGAACCGGCGCCGAAGAGCGCGTTGAACGACACGGAGACCAATCGATGATGAACTCGAGGATCGGCTGCATGATGCTGGCTGCCTTGCTGGCCGCCGGCTGTGGTGGCGGCCAGAGCGAAGAGGCAGTGGCACGAGTCAACGGAGCACCGCTCCTGCGAAGCGATTTCGACCAACGTCTGACATCCTTGTTGATACAGAATCAGGCTGGCGAAGATCCCGCCAAGGCCCCCGAGGCGATGCGGCAGCAAGCCGGCAAGGTGGTTCTCGACGCGATGATCGCGCAGGCGCTGGCGCATGCGGCGGCACGCGATGCGGGCGTCGAGATCTCGGATGACGAGGTCGAGCTCGAACTCTCCTTCTCGAGGGCCCGCCACGCGAGCCGTGGCGCGTTCGAGAAGGAGTTGGCGCGCCGCGGTCTCACCGAGGAGGAGTTTCGTCGGAATCTCAGTCGCGAGCTACTGATCCAGAAGTACGTCGAGACCGCGCTCGCCGGCGGAATCGATGTCACCGACGAAGAGGTTCGCGCCTACTACGACGCG
>CAZFNT010000131.1:2167-9367 GCA_964520315.1 uncultured Gemmatimonadota bacterium | reverse complement strand
AGATGGCCCGAAGATGGGATGCGAGGTGGCACGTTTGTTTCTTTCCGGACCCTTACTCGATCGACCGCGCCGTGGGATGGGAGTGAGCGCTGCCCTGCTTTGGAACACGAGAAACCCGCCGCCGGGCGATGATCTCCGGCGACGGGTCGGGGCCGCTCCGGGGGGCTCGGGCGGCCGCTCTCGAATAACGGGTCAGTAGCTCGGGAAGTCGGGGATTAGGTACTCGACGAGCGGATCCCCGATGGCATCGATCCCCTTGATGGGACCATTGGTGACATCGACGCGGCCGCTGGAGTTGCCCGTCGCGGTGGACTGCGGATCCTCATAGGTCTGAGACGTTGCGCCCCATGCGACTCCGGCGAAGGGCTGTCCCGCGTAGCTCGTTACGTCGATCCCGCTCGGCGCGTCGAAGAGACGGAAGAGATAAGGGCCGACGTTCGAGACCGCATCGTTCAGCAGGTTGAAGTAGCCGGGCCAGTACCACCACGGGTCGGTCCGAGTCAGAGGAGCTACCTTGCGCGTGAAGGTTCCGTACATGTCGGTGATCGGGAACCCGGTGCCTGGCTCCATGCCGCCGCCCGCTTCGAGCAGCTCACCGTAGACCTTGTAGAACTGGTAGTCGGAGGGCCAGATATCGTCGTTCGCTCCGATCTCGCGCATGGTCCATCCGACGAGCTCGGCCCGAGGCTCGCACGCCCGGATTCGCGCCCAACCGTCCCAGGTGGTCGACGAGGGGTAGTTCGGGGTCTGGGCGAGACCGTTCCCGACACGGATCGACTGCAAGGGATTCAGTCCGGCCGGGAATGTGTCGGTTCCGATGATCGTGCCGGTGCGATCGAAGTACTGGATCTCCATCTTGCCGGTGTTGGAGGAACCGGCGTTGTAGACACCCATGAGTGTTTCGACGAAGCCGCCGGCTTCGAAGGTGAGCTCGGGATTGATGAGCTGTTTCTGCCGCATGGTGGCCATCATCGTCGAGCCCATACGCCAGCGCGCCCCGGGCACGAGACCAGGACCGAAGAAGTCGGTCATCACGCCTTCACCGAGAATCGGAAGACCGTCCTCGCTGACGACATGGACTTCGAGATCGAAATCGCCCACCAGGCCCTGCAGGTACCAGTTGATGAAGGTGAAGAAGGGGTAGGTGTCCATGAACGATCCGTAGGGCGGCAGAACGAAGGGCGTGCCGACCACGACCGCCCCGTTGTTGGTCGTGTAATCGATGCGGATCGTGTTCGGGACAGGGTTTGGATTGACGACGAAGTAGAAGGGAGAGTTGCCGTTGAAGAAGTCCTTGGAGCTCGTCGTCGTGTAGGGGAGGGGTCCCCACCAGAGCTCGGAAGCGTCATAATCAGCGACTTGCAGCTGCTGCATAGAGGCTGCGCCGGGCATGAAGGGGTCGGGGTCGTAGAAGTCGTATATGTAGCCCACGTGGTGGAGCGTGGCGCCTACGAACTCCTCGTCCGACCAGATGCGGGCGGAGCCCAGACCGGGTGTGGTAGACACGGGGTTCGAGAGGGGCGTGGCTCCCTCGTAGTGGGTCGCGTTCGGGGCGATGAGATGCGGACCGCTCGATCCGACCGGATTCCCCGCCTGATCGTAGTAGTCGATGACGAAGCTCAGCCAGTTGGTCTCGCTGATGTTGTTCACGATGACCGCACTGGAAAAACCGGAGAAAAAGGGCATCGCGGTCGGGTTGTAGAAGAGCCCGGGCGCGAACTTCTCTCTTGCCGGCTCGCCCTGGAGGTGCGTCGCGGAGTGCATGAATGCGTACTCCGCCGGATCCAGGGCGGACGAGGGCGTGACGGTCTGACCGGTGGGGACCGGGTCGGGAGGGAAGATGCAGTCAGCAATAGTGGGAGTGACACGCGAGGGAGTCGCGGGAGTCGGGGCGCCGAACTGCGCCTGCGTGATTCCGGCCAATGCGGCGGCCAGAAGGAGGGGTGAGATGGTTCTTCGGATCATTGGAGATGCCTCCGGTGGTTCCACTTGGGGTGAGCCCCGTCGTATCAGGGGCCTGGAAAGGGCATCACGGATTCCGCCGCCGCGGACCGGACGTCCGATGCCCTTGTCGCCAGAGTCATCTCCGGTCTTGGAAATAGATCAGGGCGCCCGATTCGGTCTCGCGACGGAGCTCTCGACCCACGCCACGTAGTCGGCGTCGCTGTGCTCGGCGTCGACCTCGAGCACGACGATCTCGACGGTCGAGTAGGGGTGGAGCTCGCGGATTCGGTCCCCCAACGCCCCGAGCCCTGTCCTGGCGGTCTTGATCAGAAGGGTGTCTTCGGTCTCCTCTTCGAGCTCACCCTTCCACTCGTAGAAAGAGGTGACCCCCCTGATCACGTTGATGCACGCGGCGAGATGCTCCTGCACGAGTCGTCGGGCGATCGCTCGCGACTCGGCGGGCGGGCAGTTGCAGAGCACTACATTCATCGTTCTCCACCTTTCGATGCCGATCCGGCCGGCGGGTCTTCCCAGCGGGCCGTCGAAACTCCATCATTCCATCGATGTCCGTCCCCCGGTCGCTCGACCGCCTTCTGACTCGACTCGGCCTGCGCTCGACCGCGCAGCGTGCCTGGGCGATGTACGACTGGGCGAACTCGGCCATGGTCACGGTCGTGATCACCGCCGTCTACCCGGTTTTCTTCGCCTCCTTCGCCGCCGCCGGCCTATCGAGCGAGAGTGCGACCTTCCGACACAGCGTCGCCACGACGATCGCACTGGTCATCGTGGCGATGCTCGCGCCCTTTCTCGGAGCGGCGGCCGACCACGCTCCGATCAAGAAGAGGCTACTCGGTGGCTTTCTCGGACTCGGCGCGCTCGCGGTCGGCTCGATGTTCTTCATCTCGCAGGGCCAATGGCTCTTCGCCGCGCTTCTCTTCGTGCTGGCCAATATCGGTGCGAACGGGAGCTTCGTTTTCTACGACTCTCTGTTGCCTCATGTCGCTGATCGCGACGAGATCGATTCGGTTTCGGCAGGGGGGTACGCTTTCGGGTATTTGGGGGGGGGACTGATGTTGGGGCTTTGTCTCCTGGCGATCACGAGCCCAGCCGCCTTCGGGCTCCCATCGGGCGAGGCGACACCCCCTACCGATTCTTCCCTTCCGGTGCGTCTGTCATTCGTTGCCGTTGCTCTCTGGTGGCTGATCTTCTCGATCCCGCTCTTTCGCCACGTCTCGGAGCCTGCCACCGGTCGCTCTCATGCGGGAACCATGGAAGTGATTCGGGCTTCAGCGGCCGAGATGCTGCGCACGGCCGCCGCGCTCCGCCGGCACAAAGACGCATTCCTGATGCTTGTCGCGTTCCTGATCTACAACGACGGTATCGGAACGATCATTCGCATGGCGGCGATCTACGGAGCCGAGCGGGGCATTCCGAGCCAAGCGATCATCGGGTCGATCCTGGTGGTGCAGATCGTCGGCGTGCCCTTCGCATTCCTCTTCGGCTCGCTCGCGAAGAGGATCTCCGCCAAGCGCGCCATCCTGCTGGGACTTACCGTCTATGCGGGGATCGCCGTTCTCGGCTACTACATGAGCACCGCTCTGCATTTTCTGATCCTGGGATTTCTGGTGGGAACGGTTCAGGGCGGCACTCAGGCGCTCAGCCGATCGCTTTTCGGCAGCATGATCCCGCGCGAATCGTCCGGGCGCTTTTTCGGGCTTTTCGCCGTCTTCGAGAAGTTCGCGGGCATCCTGGGGCCCGCGATCTTCGCCACCATGATCGTCTTCACCGGGTCGAGCCGAGGCGCGATCCTTTCGGTCATAGTGTTCTTCATCGCCGGGGGGGCTCTCTTGTCGCTGGTCGACGTCGAAGCGGGAAGGCGCTCGGCGCTCGACCAGACGAGTATGACCTGAGCGCCCTCAGACTTGTCGATGAAGTCCATCGCAGTGATCACATCTTGCACCTGCGGCAGCAGGTCGCTCGTCTCTAGCCCCATCATGTCGCAAGCCATCTTGCAGCCGTAGAGCTCGGCGCCGGAGTCGGCCAAGATCTCGATCAGCTCGCGGATAGGTGGCAGATCGAGACCATCGATGCGAGCTTGCCCGGCCCCTTCGGGAAGAGCTTGTAGAGCTCCTTCATCGCGACGCCGGTCTGTTTGGCGATTCTGCGAAGGCCGGGGACGGCACCCTGGTCGGCTGTGCCGGCGCCCAGCACCAAGAGCTTTTTCACAGTGGGATCCTCGGTTGGAGTCGTTGTTTCAGGTGTGACAGTCAAGCGAGCTGCAATGATCGCGCCAGGCCTGGAAACAGCGATGCCGCAAGGAGTTGGGCGTCTCGATGCCGTGGAGCGCGTTTCAGTGGAACGAAACGGTGCAACAGGAGCGGGGGGACCTTCCCCCGATTCTGTAGACACCTCACCAATGGGGATAGAATCCCCTGTGGAGGTGTTCATGAAACGCAAGCGCAGGAAGTTCAGCACCGAGTTCAAGTCGGAATCGGTTCGCCTTGTCCAGGAGCGTGCTGCGCATGGACTTTCGAGCCCCGCATCCGTCCAAAGAGAAAGCGGCCCCGCGCGATGAGCGCGGAGCCGCTTCGATTCCTACCGGTTGTCGATTGGCTGTGTCTACTGGTCGTAGGCGAGGTCGTCGATCGTGTGGTGGTTGGACCAGCTTCCGGTGCCGGTCACGACTAGCTTCGAGATCCCGGATGCGGCGAAGGCCATCACCACGTTTTGACCGCCGGTCGTGGAGATCTGCTCTAGCAGAACGCCGCCACCATCGTAGACGGAGTAGTAGTAAGTGTCACCGTAGCCGTTGTAGCAAGAGGCGTAGAAGCTCAGGTTGCCGACAGGCGTGCTGAAGCTGATCTCGTTCGACGTCTCATGGGTGTAGGCAACGTGGGGATCGCTGTGCGGAGGGTAGTACGGACTACCTACGGAATTCCACGTGGTCCATCCCGGCGAGAAGGTCACTCCCGAGTAGCTGTTTCCGATCGAGATCCCGGCGCCCAGGTCGTCGAAGGTGCGCAAATAGGTCGCGCCGTCGCCCTTGACGATCTGGAAGCTGTCGCTATCGATCACCTCTCCCGGATAGGTCCCGATCTTGGCGGTGGCGAGATAGTCGCCATCGGGCAGCCCGCCGCCCATCGGAACGCTCGCCGAGCCGTTCACGGTCTGGTCGGGCGCCAAGGTGACGTTGTGCGGGCCGGAGATCAACCTCGTACCTGCAAGGGCCGTCGAAGCCTCGAGCCAGCCTTGGAAGCTCTCGCTCTGATCGGTCGTGTTGGAAACCGACCAGTCGAAGTCGACGGGACCACCAGCGCTCGGCACCTGCACCGGATCGCTCACCGGATCGAGATCGACCGACAGGCTTCCGGTGGCGCCACCCAGGTAGTCGAGGGCCGCAACGACATCGATTCGACCCGTTCCGTAAGTGTTGTCTTCGCCGGCGGTGCCGAGATCGACCGCTGTGTTCAGCAGCGCCTCTTTGATCTCTTCTGGCGTCGACTCGGGCGATCCACTCCGAAGCAGCGCAACGGCGCCAGCGACGTGCGGGCACGCCATCGAGGTCCCCGACATCGTTCCGTATCCACCTCCGTCGATCGACGAGCGAACGTTGTCACCACGCGCGGTGACTTCCGGCTTGATGGTCGAATCGTCGCAACCGGATGGACCGCGGCTGGAGAACGAGGCGATGCTGTTGCTTCCAGCCACCAGGGCGCCAACCGAGAATACGTTGGTGTCGCTTCCGATGCGGTCCGCGGGAGTTCGCAGGGTCTTGGAGCCTGGGCCTTCGTTCCCTGCCGCGTACACGACCGCCGCTCCGGCAGCCTCGCAGTTGTCGATCACGTTCCAGAAAGTGTTGTCGCAATGGGGAACGCCGTGCCAGATCGGCGAGATGCCCCAGGAGTTGTTCACGACCGCCGGTACGTCGTCGCTCGTGAAGGGGTCGCCGTCGGGATCGGCGAACCACTGAAATGCCAAGATCGCATCGGCGATGGTGCGGTCGATGCTGATTCGGTCGATTACACCGGCGGCGATCCACTCGGCGCCCGGCGCCATGCCGATCTGGTTGGAGCCGTCGGAGCCGCACATGGTTCCCAATGTGTGGGTACCGTGGCTGCCCCACCAGGCGAACTCCACCGGGAAGGTCGTGAAGGTCACGGGGTCGAACCAGCACTGCGACGCGGGCTTGCGGAGCCCGAGGTAACGGTCGGCGAAGGCGGGGTGATCGCCGTCGGCACCGGTGTCCATGTCGCCGACGATGGCTCCGCTTCCGTCGATGCCCAGAGCCCAGAGTTCGGGCGCGCGGGTCGACGCGACGCCTTCTTCGATGGTCAGCAGGGTCGGGCGGCTCGACCCGGTCGACGTATCGAGCGCCTTCGGGGATGTTTCGACCTCTAGTCCGTCTACGGGCTCGATAAGCGAGATCGGGTAGTTCGGGTAGACGATGTCGACATCGCGGCGCTTCGCGACGGCCTCGATCGTCTCCTTGGTGGCCGTCACGATGACGCCGTTGGTGATCCACAGAGGCTGGTAGTCAAAAACCGCCTCCTTCATCATTCCTCGGTCGAGCTGCTCGAGAAGGGCGGATTGGTCCGTGCGGGAGAGCCCTCGGAGGCGCCTCACCGCCCCGACGTGGCGCTCGTGCAAGCTCTTGCCCTCGGCTTTCATCTCGTCCACGAAACCGTCTTTGTCGAGCTGATCGGGGAGCATGACGATGACCCGCACGAGATCGTTCGAGTCGGCTCCTTGTAGCTGCTCCTCCAGGTCCGGGCTCAGAATGCCGGCGTGGGCGGCCATCGCGGTCGCGCAGAGAGCGAAGGCGGGGAAGTACGCGTTGAGACGTTGTGGCATCGAGGCCTCCGAGTAGGGAAACGCGTCCGGGCGCGCGTTTGTGCCATTGGTGGGGGGCATGCGAGAGGCCTCGATCCGATCGATCGAGGCCCCTGCGCAACCGGCTTCGAGGCCATCGTAACCCCGTAGGCGAGCTACGGCGCCGTCCAACCCAGATCGTCGAGAGTGTGGCCGAGGTACCAGAAGCTGTGGCCCTTCACCTTCAGCATCGAGATGCCAGTGGCGCCGAACGCGATCGGAAGGTCCTGCCCGCCCGCTGTAGTGATCTCTTCGAGGAGCGTGCCGACGCTGTCGTACACGGAGTAGGAGTAGCCATCGCTGTAGCTGGTGTTGCACGACACGAAGAGCTGGAGACCGTCGATCGGTGAGCTCCATCGAATCCAATTACTGGTTTCGTGCGTGAAA
>CAZFNT010000131.1:0-2157 GCA_964520315.1 uncultured Gemmatimonadota bacterium | reverse complement strand
ATTTGGCGCGCTGTGGGGCGGGTACTGAGTGTTGCCTTCGGAGTTCCAGGCGGTCCACCCGGCCGAGAAGTTGACTCCAGCGTACTGGCCTCCGATCGGGGCGCCGTCGTCGAGCTCATCGAAGTCGATAATGATCGGGGGGACGTCCCCCTTCAGGATTCTGAAGCCGTCCGAGTCGGCGATATGGCCCGGGTACTCCCCGACCTCCACCGTCAACCAGTAGTACCCGTCAGGCACCGTTCCACTCATCTGGATGCGAGCCGAGCCGGTTTGGATCTCAGTCGGCCCCAAGGTATCCGGAGCCGGACCCCAGACGAGCCGATTCAGACCACCTTCCGGTGCGGCCAGGAGCCACTCCTCGAAGATCTCCTCCTGATCTCCTTCGTTCGTCAAGGTCCAGTCGAAGTCGACCGGACCACCGCCGCTCGGAACGCGAAGCGGTTCGGACGCGGGATCGATCGACACCAGGATCTGACCGCCCGGGCCGCCGAGGTAGTCGAGGGCGGCGACCACATCGATCCGTCCCATCCCGTATGTGTTGTCATCTCCGGCCGAGCCGAGGTCGACGGCGGAATTGAGCAGCGCCTCCTTGAGCTCTTCGGGGGTTGCATCAGGCCTGGCGCTCTTGAGCAGCCCGATGGCGCCGGCCACGTGGGGAGATGCCATCGACGTTCCCGACATGGTCGTGTACCCACCACCGTCGATCGAAGATCTGACATCGTCGCCACGTGCCGCCACTTCAGGCTTGATCGTTGCATTGTCGCAGCCGGAAGGACCTCGGCTCGAGAATGAGGCGATGCCGCTGCTGCCGGCAAGAAGCGCGCCGACGGAAAACACTGTCGTGGCGCTGGCGATGCGATCGGCCGGTGTTCGAAGCGTCTTGGATCCCGGGCCTTCATTTCCCGCGGCGAACACCACGGCGGCTCCGGCTGCTTCACAATTGTCGATCGAGTTCCAGAATGTGTTGTCGCAGTGAGGCACACCGTGCCAGATCGGCGAGATTCCCCACGAGTTGTTTACGACCGCCGGAACGTCGTCGCTGGTGAAAGGGTCGCCATCGGGGTCGGCGAACCACTCGAAAGACAGGATCGCATCGGCGATCGTACGATCGATGCTGATCCTGTCGATGACGGCGGCGGCGATCCACTCCGCCCCGGGAGCCATGCCGATCTGGTTCGCGCCCTCGGATCCGCACATGGTTCCCAGAGTGTGGGTGCCGTGGCTACCCCAACCGAACTCGACCGGGAAGGTCGTATTGGTCACAGGATCGAACCAGCACTGCGATGCTGGCTTGCGATGCCCCAGGTAGCGGCTGCCGAAGGCGGGATGGTCGCCGTCGGCTCCGGTATCCATATCGGCGATGATCGCTCCGGTCCCGTCGATGCCCATGGCCCAAAGCTCGGGAGCGCGGGTCGAGGAGACCCCTTCCTCTACGCCGAGCGCGGCCGGTGGAGTCGATCCGGTGGCCTGATCCACGTCCAGGTTTCGATCGTCGGTCTTCATGTCATCGATTGGAGTTACGAGCGAGATCGGATAGTCGGGGTAGACGATCTCTACATCGCTCCTGCTCGCGATCGACTGCAGAGTGCGCTTGGTCGCCGTCACGATGACCCCGTTCGTGATCCAGAGGGGCCGATAGTCGGTGACCTCTTCGGCCAGCAACTGCTCATCCAGCCAGTTGACGAGGTCTTGCTGGCGGCTTTGCGAGAGCGTTTGAAGGCGCGTTACCGCTTCGATGTGGCGCTGATGCATGTCTCGGTCATCGACGCGCATCTCTTCAACGAATCCCGGCTTGTCGAGCTGATCGGGCAGCATGACGATGGCGCGCACGAGATCGTTCGGATCCGCGCTCTGCATCTGCTCCACCAGGTCGGGGCTGAGAATGCCGCCCAGGGCGGCGCCAGAGAGCGCCGTGGCGGAGGTGGCTATGGCAAAAGTGGCAAAAGTCCGTGACATCGGTACCTCCAGGGAGGCGTCGCCCAGCGCAACACCTCTTTTGGACGGGAGTCGGCGCGATGGTCGCAAACGAACAACCGCAGCATTACGAGATAGTGGAATGGTAACCCAAAATCGGGGTCCTCCGCCAAGGGCGAGTGAGCTCTTTGTGTACGCCCGGCATGGGCGTGAACTGATGGGGTGCAAGTCCCCTGTGGAAGG
>CAZFNT010000130.1:0-9380 GCA_964520315.1 uncultured Gemmatimonadota bacterium | reverse complement strand
TTCGGCGCTCACGAGAATTGACCCACCTGTTGGATCGTGTGAATCGTGACTTCCGGAGCATCCAGTCCTTGTGGATCTTTGTTTTGGATCGTATGGATCCTCTGGATCCCGGGAGCGGGCGGTCAAGAACGGCCGAGAACTGCACACATCACAACATTCCCGCGCAGCACGACTTGGCGCGCGCCAAGTCCGAGAGGGGCGGCAGGAGGGCGTGCTCGAAGGACACTATCGGATCAATGGACGCGCCTTGTCAACTGGGTCAATTCTCCGCCATACCGCCACCAATCTGCAGGCGATTCGCCAGATGGTCGCTGCCCTGTTCTCCGCTAACACCAACGGCTTCAGCGTGAGCCGATTGCATGGAGCGCTCAACTCTCAAGGTCTCAAAGTGGGCAAGGCGACGCTGCTGGCATACCTCGCGCACCTGGTGGACGCCTTCCTGTTCTTCCTCGTGCCGCTGCGAACCCGTTCGGCGCGGCAACGCGCGGTGAATCCTCGCCACCATGGAGGATGGCCGCATCACCGCTCACCGGGGTGATCCCGAGCCCGTCGTTCGAGTTCATCCTGAGGCCGCGGGTGGACGGAATCTCACCGACGGGGAAGTGGTCTTCGTCGAGAGCCAAGCTGGGCGCGTGCTCTCCCGCCTTCGGATCGATGCTGACGTGCGCACCGACGTGCTGCTCTTCAACCCTGCAGCCTGCTCAATAGGCGGCTCCTTTCGGCAAAGCTCCCTGGAACGATCCTGCGGGAGCTCGTGGAAGAGGGAGAAGGGGGGGGCGACATGCCATCGCTGATCCTGGACCGCGGAGGCGACGCCTGCGCAATCGCTGCCAATCCGAAAGGGGCTCGGCCGCCGGTGCTTCTGAACGCGTGTGCGCTCGGCGGGCGCTCGGATCGTCAGCGCTCCACTGGGGTGCCGTAGATGCGGAACGCCATCTCCCAATTGCCGACCTGCCAATCGTCCGAATCGTCGGCGCGGCGGAACGAGGCCGACTCGCAGCCGTCTTCGCAACTGGCCGACCAGAACCAGTCGATGCCGTCGCCTTGTTCGACGATCGAGATGGCGTACTCACCCGCGGGCACGCGACGCCGGGGCAGGTCTGCGCTGTACTCGTAGACCGGCCCGCCGCCGAAGCTCACTTCCCGGCCCACCACCTCGCCGAGGTTCAGATCGACCCGCGGCGTGGATTCAGGAAGGCCGTTCCGGGTCCGGAAGCCCCGCAGGCGGAAGCGGTTTCCTTCTCCGGTGCCCCACCACACGATGCGCTCGACCCACGCGCTCTGGCCGATTACCACGCCGTCGCCCACTTGATTATGCGCGTTCAGCTCACTCAGGATGGCGACCCCGTAGCCCAGGCTGGGATCTCCGTTGTCGAATACAAGCTCTTCGCCCTTGGCGGCGGTCAGCGTTAGAAGAAGGGTGGCCGAAGCCAGGATTGTTGGTCGCTGCATCTCTTGCTCCGGATGATAGTGCTTTGGCGGATCTGTCTCGGCGGCCGACGTTTGGGTGAATCGAGCATAACTGCAGTGCGCCTAGCTCCCCTCACCACGCGGTCATCCGCTGTCAGATTTCGGGCTTCGCGGAGCCGTGGGGCATGCCTGGCTTCGGTCCACGGAGACCTGCACCCCAGTGCGCGGTCCCCCCGGGGGGAATTGCGACGAAGCAGTCTTAGGGTCCGGAAAGAAACAAACGTGCCACCTCGCATCCCATCTTCGGGCCATCTTCGACCGATGCCTCAATCGTGCAATCCTCGCCGTAGGCTGCGACTACGCCTCCGGTTGCACTCAGTCGGATCGGCCGAATCTGACCCAAATCTGGGCGCGATCTGACACGTCTGTTTCTTTCCGGACCCTCAGCGCGTCGGGTCGAATCGTGCCACGCGCCTCAGGAAATCGTGGTCGAGGTATTCCTTTTGGATGACTTTCGCCATCTCTTCGGCGGTGTGGAAGCGGTCGTAGTCGACCTGGATCAGGGGGACGACTCGGGAGATCTCGGCGACGAACTCCTGGTAGCCCTTGTGGAGGGCCTGGAGGTACTCGAGGGTGATGCCCGATTCGACTCCGCGTTCGCGGGCGCGGATCCGCTCGAGGGAGCGCTCCGGCGAGACGTCGAGGTAGATGATCAGGTTCGGCTTGCACATGAAGTTGCTCATGTGCCGGAAGAGCTCCAGGTAGGTTCGGTAGTCGCGCTCCTCCATGAGGTCGAGATCGACGAGGGTTTTGGCGAAGATCGAGTCTTCGTAGATCGTGCGGTCCTGGATCGCGGGGCGGCCTCGCCAGATGATCTCTTGGTGCTGCTGGAAGCGGCGGTTGAGCAGGTAGATCTGGGTGGAGAAGCAGTAGCGCGCGGTGTCGCGGTAGAAGTCTTCGAGGTACTCGTTGTTCTCGACCGGCTCGTAGTAGACGTCGATACCGAGATGCTCGCCGACCTCTTTGGCCAGTGTCGATTTGCCCGCGCCGATCATGCCGGCGATGCCGATGAAGATCCGTTCCAGGGTCATGGTGCCCTCCGATGGTGGACGGTAGGGGGGAGGGAGTGTGGCGTCAAGACGATCGGGCGGATAGTGGGCGGGAGCGCGAGTCTTCGATTGACCGCTCGCTACGGCGTTCCTATACTTACCGACTTTGCTTGCCCAATTGACGATGCGATCCCGTGGCGAACCGCGGTGACGCGTGGGCAGCCGCCCCAAATCGACGCGGGAGTAGAGCCAGTGAGCTACGCGATCATGCGCAGCGGTGGAAAGCAGTTTCGAGCGGAGCCCCAAGGTAGGATCCGCGTGCCTCGTATCGCTGAGAGCGAAGGCGCCGAGATCGAGATCGACGATGTCCTCCTCTATGCGTCCGGCGACGACCGCCGCGTCGGCACTCCCACGCTTGAAGGCGTGAAGGTGCGCGCGAAGGTGCTCAGCCACGGGCTGGGTAAGAAGGTCATGGTCGAGAAGTTCAAGCGGCGGAAGAACTACCACCGCACCGTCGGTCACCGCCAGCCCTTCACCTTGATCGAAGTGATCGGCATCGACGCGTAGCTCGCCAGAGCGATCCGCGAAAGGAAAAGAAGAAATGGCGCACAAGAAAGGTGTGGGAAGCTCGAAGAATGGGCGCGACTCCAATTCCCAGCGCAGGGGCATCAAGGCGTACGGCGGTGAAGAGGTGAGCGCAGGCTCGATTATCGTGCGTCAATGCGGAACGAAGATCCACCCCGGTACCAATGTGGGGATGGGGCGCGACTACACGATCTTCTCGCTGATCGACGGTTTTGTGGCTTTCGAGCGCATGGGGCGTTCCCGCAAGAAGGTCAGCGTCTACACGGCCCGGGCGGAGTAGCGAGTCCGATCTGCGCCGGGTGCTGTCGTAGAAGAGACCCGTGAAACAGATCGCCCGTCGCGCTCTGGGCACAATTCCGCCTGAGCTCCAGGTTCTGATTCTGGGCTATTGCTCGCTCATCGTGCTCTTCGCGATGTGGCGGCTCGTCTTTCTGACCTATTTCGCCGATGCGTTTCGGTCGGAGCACCTCGTCCTCTATGCGCGCGCTTTCGTGGTGGCGCTTCGACTCGATTCGCTCATGGCGGCGGATATTCTCGTGCCGATCGCTCTGCTGATCCACTTGCCGGTGCTGGGGTGGCCGCTACGCGGCTTGCGGGTGGGCATGGTGGTGTATTTGGCGGCGATCTGCGCGGCGATCTGTGTGCTGAGCAGTGTCGATCTGGAGTGGTTCAACGAATTCGGAAGCCACGTCAACGCGATGGTGGTGGCTTACGGCGCGGAGGGATCGGAGGTCTACGAGTCTCTGTGGGAGTCTTATCCCATCTGGCTTCACGCGCTGGGCTGGATCGCGATCGTCGCTCTGTTCACCTGGGGCCTGTCGAGCCGATTGGCGGGGATCGCCAGGGCGGGGAAGAGCGGGGCGACCGTGCGGGTCTTCACCTTCGCGGGGTCGGCCCTCGTGCTCTATATCCTCGCGCGAGGGGGGACACAGGAGCGGCCGGTGAACTGGGGGCACGCCCATTTCTCGCGAGACCACATGGCCAATATGCTGGCGCAGAATCCCACCTATTTCTTGCTGCGTTCGCTCATCGAGTACTCGGCAGAGAGAGATGTTTCCAATGCTCTCGCCGAGATCGACGAGCTCGAGGCTCGGCGGATCGTGGACCGGCTCCGGCGGGGCAGCGATGCGGGGACGGGAGGGAGACAGAGGGCGATGATGCCGTCGGGATCGGAGAGGCGGCCCAATGTGATGCTGGTCGTGCTCGAGTCGTTCGTTTCGGAGAACTGTGACTTTCTCAATCCCGCTCTCGATGAGCCGATCACGCCGAATCTGGCGCGGCTGGCGCGAGAGGGGATCTCGTTCAGCCGCTGTTTCGCGAACGGGATTCGTTCCGCTTTCGGGCTGGGGTCCTTGCTGACTTCGTTGCCGGCTCTGCCCGGCAAGCCGATCATCGCTCAGGTGGAATCGAGCTTCGATGGGAATGCGGCGGGGCGGGCAACGCGGATCTTCCGCGATCTCGGCTACAGCAATCTATTCGTCTGCGGGGGGGACGCTGGCTTCGACAACATGGAGGGGTTCGCGATCGCCAACGGTTTCGACCGGGTCGTCGACTGGAACGACGATCCTCTCGCGGACAAGCCTTCCGGAACGATGTGGGGCAAATATGATCATCATCTTTTCGAAGGTGTCTTGGAGCTGATCGGCGAAGTGTCTCGACCCTTCTTCATGGTCGTTTTCACGACGACGAATCATGAACCTTTCCATGTTCCGGAGGAGTACGAGGATCGAATCGCCGATGTCGGGATCGGCCCTCGGAAGCACGAGCGAGCGAAGCGGACAATGGCGTATGTGGATCGGGTGATAGCGGAGTTCATGGAGAGTGCTCGCGCGCAGCCATGGTTCGAGAACACGCTTTTTGTCTTCACCGCCGACCACGGTTTGGGAATCCACCGGGAGATTCGGAACCACCCCATGAACGGCCATATTCCGCTGGTGTTCTATTCGGAAGGGCTCGAAGGCGGGGGGCTCGAAATCGACAAGATCGTGAGCCAGGTCGATGTGATCCCGACGGTTTTGGATCTGATCGGGGAGGGCGGGCGCGCGGATGGCTTGTTCGGTGTGTCGGGGCTGCGCGCGGGAAAGGGGCTCGCATGCAGAACCAGCGACCGCGATATTCAGTGGATCGAAGAGGGGCTCGTCTACAGCGAAGCTCTCGGTGCGGGCTCCGGAACGCTCTATAGAAACAAAGGGATCTGGGACCTGCCTTATGCCCTCGCCGGACCGGACGAGGATGAGATCGCGGCGGTGCCGCGGAGGACGAGCCGCGCATATATGCGGACCGCATTCGCGACTTTCAAGCGTGGGGCTGCGTCGAGTGGGAGGTGAGCCAATGAATAAGATCGCAGTTATCATCGCCCACTATGCGCCGGAGGGGGACAAGGGCAGGAGCCACCGCGCGCTGGAGCGGACCTTGGGCTCTCTGGTCGACGCCGACAATCCCGGCTTGGCGACCGTCTTGATCTGCGACGACGGCTCGCCCGAGCATGCGCTGCTGGGGCGCGGAGCGGAGCGGCGGGAAGATGCTGGGGGGCGAGATGTCTACGTGCGAAGGCTCGACGATCCGTTGATCGGAGAGCTGGGGATCGCGGTACCGCCGGGTGTCGAGGGGCTCATGCTCTATATGCCGAAAGTGCGTCTCGCCATGTGCAAGGCTAGGCTCTGGAACCTGGCTGCCCGTCTCACTGCGCACGATCAGCTGGTCTTTCTCGATGACGATCACGCGCTCGCACCCGGCGTTCGCCTGATCGACTTCGCCGAGCTACTCGAGCGCTTCCCGATCGTCTTCGGCCAGGTCGTCGGGCGCTCGGGGCGCGCGCGGCTTTTCTCGAGCCGCCGGGTTCAAGGAACGACCTTTGGGCTCCGCGCATCTGTGCTCCGTGCTTGCGGCGGATTCGGTGAGTGGACGGAGGCGGTTTCGTGCGGAATCGATTCCGATCTGTGGTGGAAGCTATATCGCTATTCGACCGAGCTCGGCGGCCACCAGGCTTGCTACACTTCGAGCATTCGCACGGTGGATTCCATCACGAAGAGATGGCGGAGCTTCTCGGGCCGCTGGAACCGGCGTCACTCTCTTCGTCGCGCCTTCGAGGAGGAGCATGGTTGCGCGGACTACCGCGATCCCGTGCAGAATCGGTCGCGATGCAAGGAGCGTTGGATGGTCGATTTGACATGAGGTTCCGCTGAGATGCCGACGATTTCTCTCATCATGCCCACCTACCAGCGGGACTTCATCATTCCGCTTGCGGTCGGTTCTATCGTCAATCAACGGGAGCACGCTTCAGAGATCGAGCTGCTCATTGGAGACGACGGGAGCGATCTCACCGAGGAAGCCGTCGAGGCCGTCGACAACACCAATCCACGGCTCACCATCCATTACGTTCCGTTGGAGCGGATGCCGCTCTCCGACAAGCGCAATCTGCTGGCGCGCAGATCGACCGGAGATTACTTCGGCGTGGTGGACAGCGACGACATTCAGTCTCCTTACAAGATCGCGGCGCTGGAGCGGGCGCTAGAGGCGAAGCCGGACGCGAACATGTTCGGCCAGCGCGAGTTCCTCTACCACGACATTGTCACTGGTCGCACGGTTCGTTGGCGCCAGAATCGAGATATGGGATCTTTCAAGGCCGGCTCTTTTGTCGTTCTTTCGCGCAGGTTCTGGGAAGATGCCGGTGGCTACCCAGAGGGGCTCATGCGCAGTGTCGACTCCGCGTTTTCGGAGAGGACCGAGCCCTCGAGCAGGCGTCTGTGCGATCTGGGCGAGATCGATTCGCGGCTCCCGGAGACGACGATCGCTTTGCAGCATCTGTCGAATATCTGGCGGCGCAGGAGCAAGGGGCTCGATCGGCGCAGGCGCAAACAGCTCGCCAACTACATTGCTACACCCGTCGAGCTGGAGCTGCGCGCGATCATGGGTCCGAACACAGCCGCGTTCATGGAGCGCGAGCAATCGATCCGCTCTCTCTACTACCGCGGCTCCCGCAGCCCGCTGGATCGCCTGCGCTATCGGCGTATGAAGAGGCTCGGCGTTCCGAATGTGGTGGCGGTCGAGCGCTCGGCCGAGTACTACGAGAGCAAGTACCGCGAGGGCGAGCACCACAAGACGGAGCATTACGCACCGGTGTACGAACAGGTGCTGGAATTCCTTCGGGATTGTGTGCCTCCGGAAGGGACGATCTTTGAGATCGGCTGCGGGCGGGGGGAATTGGCCGCGATGATTCGCGAGGCTGGTTTCCGGGACTACAAGGGCATCGATATCAGCGAGTCGGCCGTAGGTGAGGCGCGCCGGAAAATGCCCGATTGGCGAGACCGTTTCTCCGCGGGAAATGCGTACGATCCGGGGGATCTCGGGCCGGAGTACGATGTGGCGATCGCGGTGGAGGTGTTGGAGCACGTCGACGATTTGAGACTATTGCGGCAGCTCCGGCCCGGCAGCTGGATCATCGCGAGTGTTCCGAACTATTGGTCGAGCAACAACGAGCATCTGCGGGTGTACACGAGCCGATGGGGAATTCGGCGTCGCTTCCGTCGCTTCCTCACCGACTTTCGATGGTTCAAGGTGCGCACGACGCGCAAGCGTCGAATTCGCGTGTTCCGGGCGAAAGTGCGGGAGGACGGCAGCGGAGCGCGAGGCGCATCGGCTGTTGACGCGTCAGCCGCAACCCGCTTAGGGTGAATGGCTTCGGCACCCAGCCACGTCACTTCTCTCTCATCCTCCCCGGAGCAAGCTGTTGTCCGACCGCATCCAGGATCGAAAGGTCGACCACCTGACGCTCTGCGCGGAGCGAGATGTCGCGTTTCGCGAGCGCACGACTCTTCTCGAGCAGGTGCAACTCGTTCACCAGGCTTTGCCGGAGCTGTCGTGGGACGAGGTCGATGTCTCTGTGGAGCTCTGCGGCAAGAAGCTCTCCTCGCCGGTCTATGTCAGCGGCATGACCGGCGGCACCGAGGAGGCGGAGCGGATCAACAGAGATCTGGCGCAGGCCGCCCAGGCGCTGGGGATCGCCATGGGGCTTGGCAGCCAGCGCCCCATGATCGGCGATCGCTCCATCGCGAAGACCTACAGCGTCAGAGATGTCGCTCCGGACATTCTGCTCTTCGGCAACATAGGCATCGTTCAGGCGCGTGAGCTTTCCAGCCAGGCTCTGGCCGATCTGGTGGGCGAGGTGGGGGCCGACGCGCTATGCGTCCATCTCAATCCGGCCATGGAGCTGGTGCAGCCGGAGGGGGACCGCGACTTTCGGCGGGGCGAGGAGACTCTTGCTCGGCTCGTCGACGAGCTGCCGGTTCCGGTCATCGCGAAGGAGGTGGGCAGCGGGCTCTCCGTCGGGGTCGCGGAGCGGCTTCGCCGGGCGGGAGTGAAGCACCTCGATGTCGCCGGCGCGGGGGGCACCTCGTGGGTGGGTGTCGAGACGCTACGGGCCAATGAGGAAGCCAAGGCGCTCGGTGAGCTTTTCTGGGATTGGGGCATTCCGACCGCGGCGTCGCTGCTTCAAGTGCGCGACTCCGGGCTCACGATCCTGGCCTCGGGCGGGCTCCGGAACGGGCTCGACATGGCCCGGGCACTCGCGCTGGGTGCGAGCGCGGCCGGCCTGGCGACGCCGGCGCTGAGGGCACAGCGAGCGGGCGGCGCGCGGGCTGTTGAAGAGCTGATGAAGGTGTGCATTGGGGCGATCCACACGACCCTCTTTCTCTGTGGATGTCGATCACTGCCGGAGCTCTGGCGGGCGCCTCGGGTGCTAGGGTGCGAGCTCGCTCGTTGGGCGGATCTCGACGGGGAGAGAGCATGAAGCGAGGAGTTGGCGTCTCACACGGCAAAGTGATCCTTTTCGGCGAGCACGCCGTCGTGCACGGCCACCCGGCGGTCGCGGCGGGGATCGACCGAGGAGTGGTGGTCGAGGTCATCGAGGACTCCGGCGGTCCAGTGATGGAGGTCGACCCCTGGGATCTGGAGGCTCGCCCCGGCGGAAGGCGGATGGTCGATGCCGCACTCGCGCGTTTTCTGGAGGCACGCGACCTTCTGCGCGCACCGATTCGGCTCCGGGCGACCAGCGACATTCCATTGGGGGCGGGGCTCGGCAGCTCGGCGGCGCTTTTTGTCGCCGCGGCCGCCGCGCTGAGCTCTCATCTGGCTCTTCCCGACGATCAGGCATCGGCCGAGGAGTGGGCGACCGCGGCCGAGCAGGTCTTTCACGGCAGCCCATCCGGCGTCGATGTAGCCGCGACCAGTCGAGGTGGTCTCGGTTGGTTCGTGCGGGGAGAGGGATGGACGCCGATCGCGTCGGCCGAGCCTCTGACTCTGGCGATCGCCCGCGAGCCGGGAAGGCGGGATACCGTC
>CAZFNT010000129.1:0-9409 GCA_964520315.1 uncultured Gemmatimonadota bacterium | reverse complement strand
GCTTCGACCAGAAGCTCTTCGAGGGTTGCGATCAGGCGACCGCGATCATCGACGAGGGACTGGAGCGTTCCAGTGTCCGCCCCGTCTTGGGCGGCCCTGCCCAGCTCCTGAGTCACTCCCTTGAGCTGACCGTAGCCTTGGCGTAGTTGTGAGAAAGGGGAACCCATGCCTGGCCCTAACGCTTGGCAATCGCCGTGTTTAGGTTTTGCAGACCCGCGAGCTGGGAGTTGAGGAAGGCGCCCTGAGTCTGAAAGGCGCTGATCGCTGTCTCCATAGCGACAAACTGAGCCACGAGCGACGCCTCTCGGTCGACCAGGCGGTCTTCCATCGACTCGATCTGGTCGGCGAGCACATCGATCTGGGATTGCAGCGAGGAAATCCGCCCACCCACCAGACCGGTGGCCGAAGTGTACCCTTCGATCAGTTCGTTCAGGCGGAATCCCATGCCCCTAGTGAACGACACATGCCCCTGATCAGTGCCTTGTGTCCCCAGCTCCTCATCGGTCAGGAGCACTTCGACCGCGAGCCCTTTGGAGGCACCGTTTTGAGAAGTCAGCAATCTGCCCGTGCCGATCGCGAGCTGCCCATTGATACGCCCTTGCACGTTTTGACCGCTCGACACGCCGGTCGATCCGAGGCCGAGGCGATCGTTGGCGCTCGATGGTGGCGACCCTATCTGGACCGTGGAGTCGGCGCCCCACGTGAGCGAGCGGATCACGAGGGCGCCCTCGTCGGGATTCAGGCTGTCCTCTTCCCATACTACTTCGACATCTTGCGCGCCGAAGCTGGTTTCCTCGTACAGAGAGCGTTCCACCATCTCGGCGAGATCCTCGCCGCTATTGTAGGTGCCTTCCTCGAGGTTGAAAATGCCGGAATCCTTGCCGTCGATCGTCAGGCGCATCTTCAGGTGGGCGACGTCGATCGTAACCGGATTGGCGACGGAAACTTCAATGTCTTCCCCCGACTGCTCGCCGTGTGTCGCTGCCTGTGTCACTTCGATCCGGTAACCAGTTGCTTCAGAAACCGTGTCGGTAGTCGAGCTCACGAAACGGATGTCACCATCGGTCGAGCTGCCGAGCTCCGAGAAGAGAGCGACCACGCCGTCGAAGTCATCGTCGAGCTTGCTTTGGAAGATCGAGGTGTCGAAGCTGAGCTTTCCATCATTGCCCGAGCGGATGCCGACCTGGGCCAGGGTGCGAATATCGCCCGACATCTCGGGTTGCACGCCGGTGACCATCGATCGCACCTGGCTCTGCAGCGCGATCAGGCTCGAGTCGGCCATCAACACACCCGCCTGGTCGAGCTCCTGATCGTACTTGAATTGATCGTTGATGAGCTGAATCAGGTCGTTGTATCGATCGACGAAGGACTGAATATCGCCTTCGATTCCCGTGTCGTCGCGCTCGATCTCGAGAGAGATCGTCGTCTCTTCGTCGGCCGAATGCAGATCGACGGTGACCCCTTCGATCAGGGTCGTGAGTTGGTTGGTCGCGGAGCGCACCTCGATCGGAGTGCCGCCGGAACCGAACTGGACGATCGCGTCTTGGGCGTCTTGAATCGTGTTGACACCGGAGCCCGGAGTCACGGCGAGTGTGAACTGATCGCCTTCTTCTACCGAGGCGGCATCGAACGAGACCTGGAGGCCGTCGCCCAGATCGATCGGATCGCCAGCAGTGTAGCTCGCATTCAGATTGAACTGACCCGAATTCCCGTAGAGATCGGTCCAGTCGACGAGCACGTCTTGAGAGTCTGAGCCGACGAGCCCCTGGCCGGTCTCGAGATCGACGGTGAAGGTCTCGCCCGCGACGATAGAACCCGTGGTCGGCAGGGTGAGAGTGACGCCTTCGGTGCCGACCGAGATCGGGCTACCGTCGTAGGTCGGTCCGATCGTGACGGTTTCGACGTTCTCGCCGTCAGAGAGGGTAAGCTCGATCGTGTCGGTGCCGAGTGTTCCGCCTTGGGCCACGTAGAATTCGTAGGTCTTGTCTTTCGACCCGGTATAGGTGCCGCCCATCGTAGGGGTGGCGCCGGTCCAGTCGTCGAGATCTGGGCTTCCGATCACGGAATCGGCGAGGGTGCCGACGGTGAATGTGTAGCTGTTCGCCCTTGTTCCATAATAGGCGCCCGGCGTGCCGATGGTGGCCGTCGAGTTGGCGGACCAGGCCGATGCGACACTCGAACCCGGAGCGGTGAAGCTGAGCGATTCCTGCCCACCCGTGAGGCTGGATGTGACGGAAATTGTGTTGTCTGCGCCGGTCTCGGAAGAGGTGAGGATGAGCTGCTTGTTGTACGATGTCTCACCGGTGTCGATGATCGACGCGGTGACGTTGATGCCCGCGGCGTTTATGGCGTCGCGCACCCCTTCGAGTGTGTCTTGACCCGACTCGATCGCGACCGATTCCGTCGAATCACCGACCGAGATCTGGATCGTGCCGCTGCCGAACGATGTGGTGTCAGAATCGTCGTAGCCCACAGAGGCGATCTGGTGATTCTGCGCGAGCTGGTTGACCGTCAGATTGTATGTGCCGAATGCGGCGTTGCTCTCGGCGGTCGCGGTCAGAATCGTGTCGTCGGACGACAGCGCGCTGATCGCCGACTCGAATGTCGATGACTTCTGGATGATCGCGGCCTGGGTTTGCACGCCGAGGATCAGCGCCTCGATACTCTTCCAGGCCGTGAGCTGGTTCGTCTTGGTGAACTGTCGACTTTGCAGGAGCGCGATCGGTCGCCGCTCGACATCCATGATCGCGGTGATTATCGCAGCGGTGTCGAGTCCCGATGCCAGACCGGAGACCGAGGTCGTTGGAGACATCGAGCTACCTCGGTTGCCGGGAGCCGAAGATCGAGAGCAGTAGGTCCGAGATCTCTCGGCTGACCGCGGGGGAGTCGTAGTGACCCGACTCGACGCGCTGCTCTACCTCGTGGATCTTCTCTTCTCGGGGAAGGGAGAGGTCGGGCATGCGCACCTGATAGGCACGCGCCGTCTCGAGATCGTCGAGCTTCTTGCGGGCTTGGGGCGAGATCTTCACCGAGTCGGATCTGCTCGGACCGGCACGGTCCCGGTCCTTTCGCTCGCCCTCGGCGGCCTTGAGCGATGCCTGGTATGCAGCATGAGGTGTACTGCCTGGACCGATCTTCATGGTGAGTCTCCTGTGTGCCGAGCCTTTGAAAGGAGTGCCCGAACTCCTAGGTACCGGTCGGCTGGGCGACCTCTTCCTTGAGTGCCGCCTCGGCGGGAACGCCTGCCCATCCTTCCTTGAGTATTGTCAAGATGTCGATCGCTTCTCGGATCGGCGCGTCGGCTTGGCGTGTGTTGGCGTCGATGAGGAGCCTGAGGACGTAGCCGTAGAGCTCGAAGAGGTTGCTAGCGATCTTCTCGCCCCCTTCGTGGTTGAGCGACGACATCAGCTCGGCGACGATTCGGCGGCCGCGAATGATGTTGTTGTGTGCCCCCTCGCGGTCCTCTCTCTCGATGGCGTCGAGCCCCTGACGTAGGAAGCGGATCACGCCCGAGTAGAGCATGAGGATCAGATCCTTCTGGCCAGCGGTCATGACCCGTGCTTTCAGATAGCTCTGATGCGCTGCTTGAGCTGCCATCGATTCGCTCTTCCTGGTTCGATTCGGGGAGCCCCGGCGGAGGAGCGGGTGGCTCGGGTGAGCCTCTCATCCGCCGGGGCGATGGTTGGGTGGCGCCCGCGAGGCATTGGAGCCCCGGGGCGCGCCGGTTTCACCCGCGGTCTAGCCGAGCAGTGCGAGAATCGCCTGCGGTTGCTGGTTCGCTTGAGCCAGCATCGAGATCGAGGCGGATTGCAGGATCTGATGCTTGGTGAAGCTCGCCATCTCCGACGCCATGTCGGTGTCGCGCAGCGCGGACTCGGCCGCCGAGAGATTCTCGTGGGCGATCCGCAAGTTCGACAGAGTCGACTCGAGCACATTGCTCTGGAACGCCCCCAACTCGGCCCGCTCGGCCGACACCTGCTCGATCGCCGCGTCGATGATGCCGAGCGCCTCCTGCGCGCCAACGAAGGAGGTCACATCGACCGCGGAGAGCTTCTTGTCGGTCAGACCGAGCTGAGTCGCCGCCATGGAGGCGATCGAGATCTCCTTGTACTGCCCCTCGTTGCCACCGATCTGGAAGCGCAGGGAGTTGTCCTCGGCCCGGATCTTGTTGACCCCGGCGGTGACATCGCTACCGAAGCGCAGATCGACCGACTCTCGACCGTTCGAGATCATGGCGGTCTTGCCCACTTCGAAGCGACCCTGCACTTCGCCGTCGAGATCGACGAGGAAGCTCTTGGCGTTGAATTCGAGCGTTGTGGAGCCCAGGGTCAGGCCGTTGGCCGCATTGTCGACGGTGAAGTCGACGGTGTTGCCGTCCTTGTCTTGCAGTGTTGCGCTGCCGTTCTGCCGTTCGTCGACGTCGTAGATGTAGTTCACCTGGTTGTCGAGCGTTACGATCGCGTCGGTTCCCACCGTCACCTGCTGGGTCACGTTGACGTCGGACAGCGCGCTGGTGGTGAGACCGGTGTCGTGGATGCTGATCGATGCCGCCGAACCCTCATCGCCGCTGGTGAAGACCAAGTGATCACCCGATGCCGAGACATCGATTTCAGCCACGGAGAGAGTCGCGGCCGCCAACGACGTGTTCACTGCGGTTTCGATGGCGGCCGCCAACGACACGGCAGTGGTGTGACCGCCCGCGGCAATCGTGACCGTCATGGCGGCCGCGCCGTCTAGCGAAAGCATGAAGTCGTCGTTCACCCCCGCGGTGATCGTCAGGGTGCTGGTGAAGTCGATGTCGTCGCCCTCGACGATGGCGCCGACCGACTCTTGCGTGACCACGACCTGATGGTCGCCGGCCGCGAGCCCGCTGACGCTGGTCGGATCGGAAAGTCCCAACGACTCGTTGTCAATGAACTGGCTCTCGTCGACCACCGAGCTCACGGTGACGGTGTGGAACCCCTCAGATAGTGTGGAGTTCTGCGCCAGCTCGATATCGGAGGTGTTGGTCGAGACGCCGATGCTGTTGTCGGACGAGCCGTCCAGCAGGAACTGGGCACCGAACTGCGTCTCCTGCGCGATCCGCGTGATCGTATCGAGCGCCGATTCGAGCTGATCCTGATCCGCGGCCAGCATCGTCGAGTCGTTGACGCCCTCGTTCGAGGCGTGCACGGCGAGCTCACGCATGGTGGTGAGCAGGTTGTGCACCTCGGCCAGAGCGCCCTCGGCCGTCTGCAACATATTGATCGACATCTCGGCGTTCTCGACCGCCTGCCCGAGCCCGGATATCTGAGCGCGGAACTGCTGCGAGATCGAGAGACCCGCCGGGTCGTCGGCCGCCGAGTTGATCCTGAGACCGCTCGATAGCCGCTCCAAGTTCTTGTTTAGCCCATGTTCGACCTTCGTCAGGTTTCGGAAGGCGTTCATGGACGCGATGTTGTGATTGATGCGCAATGACATCTTCGATCCTCCGTGATTGGGGGCTGCCTCCGCCTTCCTCCTGAGCGGCGGCGAGATCCCGACTCCTTCCCCGGAACGCGGCTTTCGACATCGCCGGGGCCGGGCGGGCCAACGAGGCGTCCTTGCCTCGCTATTTGCGGTGGGTCGAGACTCCGCGCCTTGCGGCTTGGAGCCCTTCCCGGGCTGAGTCCACAAAAGCGGAGGGGAGTCCGACTTCTATGGCGCTCACGATTACCATCGGGTGAAGGGCCGATCGGCTTTAGACAAGACGTGACAAGTGGCGGCTTTGGCGACTCACTGGGCCGCGGCTGACGCCAGCTCGGTGAGAGCCTCCTTCGCCGGAGCGAATGAGGGATCGAGGCGTAGCGCGGCGCGATACGCGAGCTCGGCCGATTCCTCGTGCCCCAGGGCCATGTAGGCGTCGCCGATCTTCGCCATGGTCGTGGCGCTGGGCGGCAGTCCGGAGCGCAATGCGTTCTCGTAGCTCGCCAATGCGTCGGCCGAGCGACCGCTACGCAAGTAAGCGTCACCGAGCACGCCATGCAGATCGGTCAGTGCGGGGTCCTCGCTCAGCGCGGCCTCGAGATGAGGGATCGCCTCGTCATCGCAGCCACCGAGAAGCAGCACCTTGCCGAGATTGGCCGAGATCCTGGGCGTCGGCGGATCCGCCTCCAAGTAGATCGACTCGGCCGTGGCGAAGTCGCCACGTTCAAAGCACAGGTTGCCGAGAGGCAGAATCAGCTCCGGCAGCGGTCCCGCGAGCTCCACCGCCGTTCGCAGAAGCTCCGCTGCCTGCTCCGGGTGACCGCGCTCCTTGTGAATTCGGGACAGAGCGATCACTGCATCCGGATGCGCTGGAGAGATCGCGATCGCTTGCTTCAGAAGCGACTCTGCCTGGACGAAGTCACGCTCGCCGGTGCAAGCGATCCCAAGCTCGAGCAGTGCCTGATAACGCACACGTTCGGCGGCAGTTGCGATCGAGGGCACGCCGCGCGGCTCTGCGGCCGCTCGCTGGAGCGCGGCGCGCGCCCGGCGCTGATCGCCCAGCGCCCTGTAGGCGGCCGCTTGGAAGTATGCGGCCAGTGCACTCCCTGGATCTGAGCTCGCGGCCCGGTCGAAGTCGGCGAGGGCCTCGCGGGCCTCGTTTCGTTGAAGACGCAACCTCCCCATCAAGACCGAAGCATGAGACCAGAGATCGGGTCGCGCCTCCCGACAATGCGAATCGTCGAGCAACTCTCGCAAGGGCGCCTCCGCCTCGGTCACCAGACCGGCCCCGAAGCAGCCTTGAACAAGGTTGTACTGCTCGTAGAACGTGGCGCCCGGAGCACGAGCCGCTTCGCGTAGTGACGACATGTTGCGGGCCGCCTTCTGCCGAGCATCGCTCGGGTCGGCGTAGCCCAAATGCTCGATCACGATCTGCGGCACGTAGTCGATTCCGAGCTCCTTCCCTCTCAAGCTCCGCGCGACCTGCTCGTGAATGGCCCCTTCGAAGCGGATTCCACGTCGGTTCGGGAAGATGCGGAGCTGGGTCACTTGCTGGTGAAAGACACGCCCGTGCCGCATCACCAATGTGACATGGAGCCCCGCCGCCGGGCGCCCCGACCGAGCCAACCCACGCAGCTCGGCCACCGATTCGGCGTGCAGCACGTCGTCGGCGTCGAGCCACATGATCCATTCGCACTCCGCGAACGAGAGCGAGCAGTTCCGCGCCGCCGCGAAATCATCGCACCATTCGAAATGATGCACATCGGCGCCGTGCTCCTCGGCGATCTCGACGGTGCGATCGGTGGAGCCAGTGTCCACCACCACAATCTGGTCGAAGGCCGTCGCGGCGCTCTCGAGGCAACGCCCGATGTTCTTCTCTTCGTTCCTGACGATCATGCAGAGGGCTATTCCCGGTCGACTGGCGCCCTGACACCCTTCGCGCACCAATGCCCCGCCGCGCTTGCGCGCCAACTCCACCAGATTGCGACGTACCTCGTCCGCGCCGGGCTCCAGCGATTCGGCGCGCCGGAATGCCGCCTCGGCGTCATCGAAACGGCAAAGCCTCGACAGCGCGATCCCGCGATTGTTGTGGGTCTTCCAGTTGCCCGAATCGACGTCGAGAGAGGTGTCGAGCACCGACAGCGCATCCTCCGCCCGCCCCAACTCCAGGGCGAGCGCCGCGTGCAGCTCCAACACTGGAAGATGGCGCGGCGCCAGATCGGTGGCTCGACGGATCTCCGCCAGCCCATCGTCCGCACGACCGAGTGCGCGTTGGCAGCGGGCCAAGTTGAAGTGCGCGAGCGCGTAGTCGGGGTTGATCTCGAGCGATCGGCGCAGGTACGCGATCGCCTTCTCATGATCTCCGGAAGAGAAGTGCTCCAGCACACCATAGGCGTGCAACACCTCACCGTCGTCCGGCTCGAGTGCCGTCGCGGTCTCGAGTCGCTCCCGAGCCTCGTCGAAGCGCAGCTCGGTGAGGAGCACCGCAGCCGCCTGCACAAGCGGCTTCACCGGACGCGGCGACAGCTCCGCCGCCTTGGAGAAATGGTGGAGCGCCTTATCGGTCTCTCCGCGCTGGGCCAGCACCAGCCCCACTTCCAGATGGGCGCCGGAGTTGCTCGGGTCTTCCTCGATCGCCTGCATTCCCAGGGCGTAGTAGTGGTCGAGCTTGGCACCATCTTGGCCCACCAGCCCGTAATGGTGGATCGGAACTTCGGTCCTGAGCAACCGAGCACCAACCTCGAGGGCACTGTGCTCCAAGAGCTCATGAACCCGCCGCCGCCACTCCATCCCCATCCCATTTCGCCACAGGCGAATCTTGGCCGAAGGCACCCACCCCGGCTCGCTCCGGCAGCGACCCGGATAGGAAGCGTCGTCCGGCTGGAAGTTCGGCGCCGTCACCCGTTTGCAGTAGTTCCGCGTGGTCACCTGAAAAGCATCGGCCACACCCGAAGCGATCAGCTTGCGGATCCGCTCATGATCGACCGCATCAACCTCTTCATCCGCGTCGAGGCTCAGCACCCAATCCCCACGCGCCATCGCCAGCGAAACGTTGCGGGCCGCCGCGAAATCGTCCACCCACTCGGAATGCCCCACCCGGGCACCGAAGCGCCGCGCGATCTCGACCGTGTCGTCGCTCGAGCCCGTATCGACCACCACGACCTCGTCGGCCAGCCCCCGAATGCTCTCGAGGCAAACCGGCAGAAAGCGCGATTCGTCGCGCGCGATCATCGACACAGTGAGCGTCGGGGCTCCGTCCGCGCGTGGGGGCAGAGGCCGAAGGACCTCGCGCTGGGCGGATTGCTTCGATCGCACCGCCGACTTCCTATTTCGCTTCTTCTTGGACATAGATCACCGCTGGTGGGAATGGAGCCGCCACTTTCTCGTGAGATCGCCCGGAATCGATCCGCCTTGACCCCACTCTTGTCAGCCGCTATCGAAACGCCCACAGTAGTAGTGTGACGCACGGTCGCCGGCAGCCGCGCGGCGCCGAATCGGAGAATCCGCCATGAGCACGCTCGCCCCTCCTGTCCCCGCGCCCCCCGTTCGTCACTTCCGCGAGTCCGATCTGCCGGCCCTCCTCGACCTCATGGGACGAATGACTCCGAGCGGCAACGCACCGGGCGAGAAGGAATTCCGCGAAGCCTTCAGCGATCCCGGCAAAGGCAGAAATCCGTGTCGCGACCTTCTGGTCAAAGCGCACCCCGGCGGCGGCGTCGACGGCTTCGTCGCCCTCTACCGAGAAGACGAGTTCTTCACCGCCCTCGGCCCCTTCCTCGCTCCCGACCTCTCCGTGCGTCACCGACCCTGCGCTCATGCCCTTCTGCGATCGGCCGAGCATCTCGCGGCGGAGCGAGGATGGCGCAGCCTGCGTTTCGAGGTCGACGGCGCGGACCACGAGCGACGGATCGTCCTGCACAACCGCGGCTACCGAGAAGTGCGCATCTACCGGCGCATGGAGCTC
>CAZFNT010000128.1:9204-9424 GCA_964520315.1 uncultured Gemmatimonadota bacterium | reverse complement strand
CCGATCGGCCGGAGATGTGGTGCAAATGGGATGCAAAAGTCCCTAGCTATGTCTGCGTGGACCCGAAGTGGGGCGCGCCCTGCTCCATCGCCTCGCGAGCACGCAGGGCGGGGAGTTCGCGGCGTGCGGAGCGACGGTGCGCTACGCCGAATCGTCGATCACTGCCCGGCGCGCGGCAGATAGACCGTCCGCTCGTTCCCGGCGGCATCCCGAACCCGAA
>CAZFNT010000128.1:0-9194 GCA_964520315.1 uncultured Gemmatimonadota bacterium | reverse complement strand
GCCGGACGGTCGAATTCGGTGGGCCTCTGAGGAGGTCGTACAGCTCCGAGAGGGCCAGGTTCGCTGTCAGCGTGCTCTCCACGGCGACGATCCGTGTGCCGATTTCGAGCTCTTGTTCCGCGGGCAATCCGGGGGCGAGCGCTTCTACGCGAGGGAAGAAGCGCCAGCCGTCGCGCGTTGCCATTGTCAGACGAACGCCGAGGCGCCCCTCTCCCGGTCGGAGTCTGTGCGCGGGACGCACGGCGCGCGGTATGTAGGCGACCGTCTCTTCGAGCACGCGGGGCAGTGCGATAGCGGCGGCCGAGGGCTGCTCGCTTGTTCCGAATCCCCGCGCCTCCCACATCAACGCCCCCTTGGCGCTGCCGAAGACGGCCACCTGCACGGCCCAGGTCCGCTGGCCGGTCGCGGCATCGTCGAGGGGCGCTCGCCTCGGTGGGCGACCGGTCCAGACGCCCCATCCATCTTCGACTTCGATGGCGCCGATGTCGCCTGGTAGGGCGGTGACTCGACCCGGCCACTCTCGACGGAAAGGCGGGTCGACATCTTCTCCGTGGAGCGGAGCTCGCCAGTCCACGGCCACGATCAGCTCGGGGTTCTCGCCGGGGCCCACCCAACGGTAGCCCTTCGCTTCGAGCGCATTTCTGGCTACGAATAATAGCCTGCGATCCATCGACCCCGCCTTCGCGCGCCGGTGGCCGATGCGAGCGGCCGGAATCGCCGAGAAGGTCGCGCTCTGGGGCAAGATCGGATCGGCCGCGCGCGCCTCGACACGCGTAGGGTGCAAGAGGACCTCCTCCGACTCCCCAACTCTTGTGCCCTCCGGGGTCGGTGCGGGCGTTCGGGGGCCTCGCGGAGCCCTCGCGCACCCGGTTGCCAGCATGAGCAGAGCGCAGATCTCGAGCGCGCGCGGACTCAGGGTCCGGACCCTCACCCTCTGCGCCCATCGATCAAGGCGCGGTAGAGCTCGCAATGACGATCAACGAATGTCTGCATCGAGAACTCCCGTCGAACCCTTTGCTGGGCTCGTGCGGCCCACTCCGCGGCCTCTTCCGGTGCGGCCAGAGCCTGGGCGATCACTCGCGCGCAGTCTTTCGCGTCTTTCAGAGCGAAGATCCGGCCATTCTCGCCGTCGCTCACCAGATCGCGCAAGCCCGGCGCATCGGCAACCACGCAGGGCAGCGCACAAGCCATCGCCTCGATCAATGCGATCGAAGTCCCCTCGCTGTGGGAGGCTGACAGGTAGATATCCGCGGCTCCGAGCAGATCTCCGACATCGTCTCGAATCCCCAAGAAGCGCACCCTCTCGTGCGGAATGCGCGAGGCCATCTGCTCGAGCCTGTTGCGCTCGGGGCCGTCACCGATCACGAGAAGTGTCGCCGGTGTTTCATCGAGCAACCCGAGCGCCTCTACAAGCGCATCGACCCCCTTGGCCGGGATCAGGCGGCCGACGACGACGAGAATGGCGCGGTCGATCGGGAGACCCAGCCGTCGCCGAAGCGCGACACGCTCGCCCTTGCCGGCTTTCTCCGCCCTGGCGACAGCATTTATCACGAGATGGATACGCTCAGGGGGCGCTTTGGCCGTGCGAATCAGGTTGTCTCTGACATCGGGACCGACGGCGATGATCGCGTCGAGCGAGCGCACAATCCATCGCAACATCAGTGCGCGTGCCGTTCTTCGCAGCGAGGGCGCCATGCGGTTGTCTGGAAAGAGCCGAGCGCCGGCATGCGTCGCCACGGCCGGCACACCCAGTCTCTTGCCCAAGAGCATTGCGATCAGGTCGTTGTCGTGCGTTCTGCCGTGCACGAGACAAACCTGCTCCTCTCGCGCGATCTCCATCAGCGTTCGCCCTATGTGCCGAACATCTCGCCAGAACGCCCGCGGCTGCGTGATCGGCGCCCGGTTCCGGTTGATGTCGAAGGTGTGATCGCTGACCGCCTCCAATCGAGGTCTGAAATCCTGCGGGCCTTCGAAAACGCCAACTACGATATGCCTGTAGGGGCGATCGGCCATCGCCTCGAGTAGAGCGTAGAGAACCTGCTGCTCCCCGCCCACCTCGTAGTTCGGGAGCAGGTGCAGGATCGTGGAATGGTGTTTCGAGCTCGGCATGGCGGGCAGAGTATCACGAGGGTATTCTGGTAGGCTTTCGAACTCCGGCCGCACCGACCCACTCACCGAAACGTTCCGAGGATTCATGTCCAGGCAGCTCGATCTAGCAGATGTGCGCGCATGGCGCGACAACGACCCCGACCCACAGACGAAGAACGAGCTTTCCGCTCTCATCGATGCTTTCCCCGCTTCGGAGGGCGACCTGGCGGAGCGTTTCGGCGGCCGGTTGACGTTCGGAACGGCGGGGCTTCGGGGCACGCTCGGCGCCGGCCCGAATCGAATGAACCGCGCGGTGGTGCGCCAGACTACCGCGGGCCTCGCCGACTATCTGCTCGAGACCTCTCCCGGCGCCGATAGGCGTGGCGTACTGATCGGTTACGACGGCCGGCATCTCTCGCGAGAGATGGCCCACGACACGGCGGGAGTGCTGGCGGCCCGAGGCATCAAGGCGATTCTGATCGACCGCACCGCCCCTACTCCCTTGGTGGCATTCGGCACCACCCACTTCGGAACCGCCGCGGCGGTCATGGTCACGGCGAGCCACAACCCGCCGCAGGACAATGGCTACAAGGTTTACTGGGGCAACGGAGCCCAGATCATCCCGCCGCACGACACGGGCATCGCCGAAGCGATCGACGCCGACCTCGCCAGACTCGGAGACGAGGGCATCGGGAGCGCCTCGAAGGTGCCGATGATGACACTGGATGAAGCTCGTGACGTCTCGTTGCTCAGCGAGCCCGGCACCGAGTTGGAGGCGGCGTATCTGGGCGCGCTGGCCGGTGCGCTCACCGCGGCCGGCCGACAAGAAGACCCGTTGACAATCGCCTACACCCCTTTGCACGGAGTCGGCCGAGAGCTCGCCGAAAGGGCGTTGCTGCGGGCTGGCTTTTCGCGAGTTCACGTTGTGCCGGAGCAGGCCGATCCCGATGGCGACTTCCCGACGGTCGCCTTCCCCAACCCCGAAGAGCCTGGCGCGATGGACCTGGCTTTGGGGCTGGCCGAAGCGGTCGGAGCAGACCTGGTCTTGGCGAACGACCCGGACGCCGATCGTCTGGCCGTGATTGTGCGCGATGCGAGCGGCGAGTTCGTTGCTCTGGACGGCAATCAGATCGGAGTGCTGCTGGCGGACTTCTTGTTGGGTCTCTCCGCCGTCGAGCCCGGCCCAAGGATCGTGATGAACAGTATCGTCTCTTCCGGCATGTTGGCCGCCATCGCCGCCGCACATGGTGCGGAGTTCGAGACGGTTCTCACCGGGTTCAAGTGGATCGGCAATCGGGCGCTCGAGCGAGAGGCGCAAGAGCCGAATCTCCGCTTCGTTTTCGGATACGAAGAAGCGCTCGGCTACACCGTTGGAACGGTCTGTCGTGACAAGGACGGCATCGGTGCCGCGGTTGCCATGGCGGAGTTGGCCGCGCGGGCGCGCGACGAGGGGCTCACCGTGCTCGACCAACTGAATCGTCTCTACCAGCGGCATGGCCTCTATCAGACGCGGCAACGATCGATCGTACTGCCTGGAGCGGAAGGGGCGGCACGGATCGCGTCGGCAATGGAGGCACTGCGAAACGATCCGCCTGCGGAGATCGGCGGTCGCCCGGTCGCGGTGACCGCAGACATCGAAGCGGGAACCCGACTCGAGATCTCAACCGGCAAGAAGACTCCTTTGTCTCTTCCGAGATCGAACGTGTTGCGTTTCGAGCTTCAAGGCTTGGCGACCGTCACTGCTCGCCCTTCGGGAACCGAGCCGAAGATAAAGTTCTACTTCGAAGTTCGTGAAGAGGTGATCGAAGGAAATATCGGCGAGGCGCGTGCGCGCGCCTACGCGGAACTCGAGAAGCTCGAGGGATCGTTGATCGAGCGATCCGGGATCGTCTGAGCCTGCTGGTTCGACGGTAGCGGCTCGCTCATCGTTTGAGCGCAAGGCACGCGCCGGCCGCCATATTCAGGCTGCGCGTTGACGCCCCCGCAACGTTCGTCAGTTCTCGAATGCGATCTGGCAAAGCTCCGCGCTTGCCCATCGGAAGTAGAGTGAGTAGCTGCTGTCGTCGATGTCGGCCCAGTGCACGACCTCGTAGATCCGCCCCGTTCGCGGATGTGTCGCGCGGCCGACCCTCCATCTCCCGGAGCCCAGGGGGATCTCCACGCCCTCCGGCCCCGCAACATTGCGGTATTTGAGCACCCCATCCCAGAGCAAAGCCCGACTCGCCGCGAGACGACGGGCCTCGGGAGCGTTCGGCGCAACTTCGATCGCACCCAATAACTCTTGGTCGGAGAGCGCTCTGAGCTCACCGGGAGAGACGCCGAAGTCGTAGAGAAGGGAGCTTTCCGCCCCCAGCTCGGGACCGCAGGCACAGACCCGCGGCCCCGCGAGCTGTGTGGCCAGAAGCACGGACGCTAGGATCAAGGAGAGTGTCACTAATTGCCCCAATCGTGGGTGGATGTTGACCCGGCTGGATGAATACCAAGGACGAAAACGGGGGTTCGTTCTCTCTTCGCTATGTGCCGCAACAATCGCGCCGGTTCAACGATCCAGCGATCGTCCCTCGAGCGAATGACCCGACCCGCAGATGCTGGCGATCGATTTGCAGTGGGCGCTGTGAGGCTGGGAAGTGGCGTTCTCGCGAGTGTTCGTGTGGCATCCGGTGGAAACGTTCAGCCAAAGTGACTTCTCGGAAATGGCTTCTCGGTTTGGCGCCTAGATCTAGGTCGGATCTCGCTGATCGGGCGGAGACGAGTTCTACGGAATTCCGGGAAAGACACCGGTGCGCCCCGAAAGCACTGTCGCCACCTGGGCGCTGCTCGAACAGCTTCCGCGAGAAGTGGCGAGGCAAGTCGCCGTTCAGAACCCGAGGGATGTCTACAAATTGGGCTGATCCCGCGTCCGCGTGTTGTTTCCTCTGCGACGTGTGTCGCCGCTGTGTGCCTCGAAATCGTGTACGTTCCGAGCGGATCTACTCGCAGCTTCGTCCATGCGGAGCCGGTGGGCGGGCCTGGCTGCGAGTGGCGGTGACCAGCCCCCCAGTGCGCAGTCCCCCCGAGGATGTTCTGGAAGTTCCGTGGGTCGCCAACATCGGGTAATCTCGCGGGACACTGAGGCGGATCCAATCGCGAACGCCTCTCCGCCGAACATCTTCCTAGACCGAGAGGAACCACCGATGCGCGGAATGCCGAATATGGGCAAGCTGATGAAGCAGGCCCAGCAGATGCAGGCCAAGATGGCCGAGATGCAGGAGGAGATGAAGAAGATGCGCTGCGAGGGGCAGGCCGGAGGCGGCGCGGTCAAGGCAGTACTCAACGGGAACAATGAGGTGCTCGAGATCACGATTTCGCGCGAGGTGGTCGATCCCGAGGACGTCGAGATGTTGCAGGATCTGGTCCTGGCGGCGATTCGCGGGGCGCGGCAACAGTCCGACGCGCAGCAGCAAGAGGCGATGAAAGAGGTGACCGGGGGAATGGGGCTTCCGCCGGGGATGGGGGTCTAGGTGCAGCGGGCCCACTTCGCCGCACCGCTCGAGCGGATGGTTCGTGGGCTGAGCTCGCTGCCGGGGATTGGGCGACGGGCGGCGGAGCGGATCGCGCTTCATCTCGCGGCGAGCCCGGTGGCCGAGGTGCGCGAGCTCTGCGAGACGTTGGTGCGGGGGCGCGAGGCGCTCGGCATGTGTGAAATCTGCGGCAACATGTCCGAGGCGAGCCCCTGTGCGATCTGCTCCGATTCCGGGCGCGACGGCCGCGTGATCTGCGTCGTGGAGGGGCCGCGTGAGGTCGCGGTGATCGAACGTTCGCTGGCGCATCGGGGGCGCTACCACGTGCTCGGCGGGCTCCTGGCGCCACTCGACGGCGTCGGGCCCGAGCAGCTTCGAATCGCGCCCCTGGTCGAGCGGATCCGCGCCGGCGGGGTGGACGAAGTGGTGCTGGTTCTCAGCCCCAGCCTCGAGGGGGATGCGACAGCGCTTCTTCTGCAACGCGATCTCGCGCCGACCGGAGTGCGGGTGAGCCGCGCGGCCCGGGGAATTCCGGCCGGTGGCAGCCTCGACCATCTCGACGAGGTGACACTCGGCAACGCTTTCGAGGGACGGCGAGAGATGCAATGAATCTGCCGAACGCCCTGACCCTCTCGCGCATGGCGATCGCGCCGATCTTCATCGTCTGTCTACTGGCCGGGGGCTTCAAGGCGAGGTTGGCGGCCCTGCTCCTCTTCGCGGGGGCGTCGCTGACCGACTGGTTCGACGGCTATCTGGCCCGCAGCCGGGGCGCGGTCACCGACGTGGGTAAGTTGATCGATCCCCTGGCCGACAAGCTACTCACTTCGTTGGCCTTCATCGCCCTGGTGTGGCTCGGAATGGTGCACGCGGTGCCGGTCATGATCATCCTCGGGCGCGACCTCTTGGTGACCTCGCTGCGCGCCATGGCGGGAGACAAAGGTGTCGTCATCGCGTCGTCGAACCTTGCGAAGTGGAAGACGGCCGTGCAGATGGTCGCTATCTCGGCGGCGTTGGTCTATCTGGTGGTGCAGGCGTGGGGCGCGCGGAATGGTGTTGTTCCGCTGGGGGAATCGCTCGATGCGTTCTGGCTCTGGGCGGTGCAAGTAATGGTGTTGCTCACGGCGGGGATGGCGTTGGTTTCTGGGGTTCGATATGTTGTTGCCAGCTGGGGGGCGGTGAGGGGGTAGGGGTCGGCGAAGACGACGAGCCTGAGCCGCGTTACAATCGTAAGATCCAGGCACTGCGCCGTCACCTGAATCGAGCAATCCCATGCCCCTATTCATCCCCGCCTTGGCACTGAGCCTCACGGCCGATTTCGCGCCGCCTCCGGAGCGCCGCACCGAAAAAGAGACCCACATGGTCGCCATGTCGGACGGCGCCCGCCTCGCCACCGACCTCTACTTCCCCCTTTTCGGCCAAGGACCATGGCCCACCATCTTCGCGCGCACGCCCTACGACAAGAACACCGAGATTCAGGCGCCTCTGTGGCGCTTTTCCGGCTACGCGGTGGTGGTGCAAGATATGCGCGGTCGCTTCGCTTCGGAAGGGATCGATCGGGTGTTCATCGACGACGGCTGGGGGCTGCCGATCGACGATTGGCCGATCGATCGACGTCTGCCGGGGCGAGACGGCATCGAGACATTGGAATGGATCGAGGCTCAGCCCTGGTGCGACGGCCACATCGGAACGACAGGAACCTCGGCCCTCGGAATCGCACAAAACTACATCGCCGGCACTCCCGGCAATGGCGTCGATTGCCAGTGGATCGCTGTCGCCTTCAGCGACCCTTACAGCCAGAACGCCTATCAGGGGGGAGCCTTCCGCGAATCGCTGGTGGAGGGATGGCTGGAATACCAGGGATCGATGCACATGCTCCCCTTCTTCGAGAGCCGCCCCAGATACGATGCCCTCTGGAGCTGGGCCAGCCCGGAGCAACGGATCGATCTGGTCGAGCAGCCGGCGGTGCACGTCGGCGGCTGGTACGACATCTTCTCGAAGGGCACTCTCAACGCTTTTGTGATGCGGCAAAACGATGGAGGCCCGGGTGCACGCGGCAAGCAGAAGCTGATCATCGGTCCCTGGGCGCACTACATCGGCAACTACTATGTCGGTGAGCTCTTCTACCCCGATGCCGGATTCGGGACGCCTTTCGAGCTGGCGGGCAGCAAGGACGAATGGTTCGCGCACTGGCTCAAGGGAGAAGCGAACGGCATCTTCGACAAGGCGGCGATCGCCTACTATCAGATGGGGCCGACCGATCTCGAAGGACCGTGGAACGAATGGCGCCCGCTGGAGAGCTGGCCGCCGCCATCGGCTCCGATGGCGTTCTATCTGAGCTCGGGTGGCCGATTGGCGGTACGGCTACCGTCGAGTGGGCCGGCATCGACGAGCTACATATACGATCCGAACGACCCAGTGCCGACAATCGGCGGCGCCAATCTGAACATCGACATGGGGCCGATGGACCAATCATCGTTGGAGGGGCGGAGCGACGTTCTCGTCTTTCGAACCGAGCCATTGGTCGATGCGCTCGAAACCGCGGGGGAGGTCTTGGTCGACTTGTGGATCTCTTCCGATGCGCTCGATACCGATTTTGTCGTCAAGCTCATCGACGAATACCCCGATGGTCGTTCGATATTGGTTTGCGACGGGATCTTCCGGGCCCGTTACCGAGATGGCTTCGAGCGCGAGACCTTCTTGGCCCCGGACGAGGTCGTGCCGATCACCGTTGATCTTTGGTCGACGGCGATCACCTTCGGACCGGGTCACCGAATCGGCATCGACATTTCTAGCTCGAACTACCCGCGCTTCGACGTCAACCCGAATACCGGAGAGCCGATCCACCGGCACACGCACACGGCTCCAGCAACCAACACCATTTACCATGACGGGGCACGGCCGTCGCGGTTCACTTTGAGGGTTAGCCCGTAGTTGCGATGCTGGAGTCGAGATATCAGATCGGGTTGCCGCCGAAGATATAGGAGGAAGAAGGGGTATGGGACTGAGTACTCAAAGCCATTCTCCGCCATTCGCAGCCAGGCCCGCCCACCCGCTCCGCTCCCCCGAACTTCCCGCCCTGCTTGCGCCCGAAACGCGGGTGGGCTCGGTGCGCCCCAGCCAGGTGCCAGCAATTCGCCTCTGACGCTTGGTGCCCGTCCGGCCCGCGCACCTTTCCCCGCGTCGAGGATCGATGCGGCCGGGAAGAAGGAACGGGGAGGGGTCGATCGCCCGGGGTGTTTCGCGGATGTTGTCGAGAAATCCACACAACCCGCCGGTTCGTGCACGCGGAGCCGCGGGGTGTGCCTGGCTGCGAGCAACGGAAACCAGCGCGACAGTGCGCAGTCCTCCACCTCCTCTGACTTCCCCTCTTCGCACGATCGCAACGAGCCGGTCGGCGACTTCGGTTTTGCGGGCGGAGGCGCGGCGCTCTACTCTCGGCCTTGGTGATCATCTTGTTTGCGCGCCCGCGCATGCCTACAGAAGTGGAGGCAACTTGGATCATGGTCCCCACACTGGCTCACGGTGGGCCCTGCGCCTCGCTTCTTTGGGGGGCGTGGGTCGGCTCCAGCCCGCTCCGGGTACCTGGGGCACGGCCCTTGCGGCTGT
>CAZFNT010000127.1:0-9430 GCA_964520315.1 uncultured Gemmatimonadota bacterium | reverse complement strand
CGGCCGTGGACCTCGCCGGCCAGAGTGGACCCGGAGGGTGCGCGGCCGCCGACCAGGTGCAGCTCGACCGGCCAGCCGGGCGGCTGGCTCCCGTCGCGACGAATCGCGCAGAGATAGGCACGATCCGACGAGGTGTGCCAGGCATGCGCCACGATCTCGACCTCGCCATCGTGGTCGAGATCCGCGGCGGCCGGGGCTTCGACCGTGCCGAGCGGGAGCGGGATCGGCCAACCTTCGAGCACCTTGCCGTTCATATCCCAGGCCTGAAGGCTCGGATCGGACCAGTCGAACGATCCGGCCACCACTTCTGGCGCCCCGTCGCCGTCGAGATCCGCCACGACCGGCGTCGTGCCCCATTTCCACCGAACCGGCCACCCCCTGTTCTCGTCGATCGCGCCAGCGCGAGAAGCGACAATCGCCACCATCAACAACGGCCACGCTCCGCGCCGGCGCGCGGCACCGATCACTGGCAAGAGTTTGTGCAACAAGCGAGGTTGTTGCCGACCTTGTACTCGAGACAGCCTTCGTCACCCCACGATGCGTACGGTCCACCGTAGGCCCCCGCGTCGTTGCGGAGCCCACCGAGACCTGGCGGCTGAACATCGTTGTAGAGCGGGTTCGTCGGGCCGGCGTCGATGGCTCGCGACACCGAATCGGGGCTCGATGTCGCCCCATAGCATGCGAAAGGTGGATCGAAAGTCTTCAGCATATAGCTGTGCGTCAGATTCGCGATCGATCCTCTCAAGTAGTGGGGATCCGACCCCCCAGGATCGCCCTCCGTGAGGTCGTTTACACCCTCAACTCCTGCTGGGTAGACACCCGCCGGCGAGTAGTCCGCGATTTGCCCGCTCACCCGGTTGCGCCAGAGAACGTTGTAGTCGGTATACAGACTGTCGGGATTGAATTCGCCATGGATCACCGCGATCCCGGCCGTTTGCGCCTCGTCGAAAAGCGGCGGAATGTCGCGAGTACGCGAAACGATGTTGCCCAAGAGAACCGCATCGTTGTCGTCATCCATCGCGATGCCGTACCCCTCCGACCAATCGACAGTGTTGTTGAAGACATCGACCACGGTCGGAACCCGGCCGTCATCCCCTTGTGCCTCGATATCGAGTGCGCCCGACATTCCCATGCTGTTCGAGGCCCCCGCGGATCGTCCCGTCGCGATCCCCGATGCATCGCCATTCGTCTGGTACCAGGTTCGAGCAACGATGTTGTTGCGAACAGTTCCCAGCGAACCGTGCGTGAAATGGATGCCGGTCTGCTCGTTGCAGTAGAAGAGGTTGTGCTGAATGACCGTCGATGCGTACTCGTCCCAGGGCGGCTCTTGCAGGAAAGAGGGCACCGGATTACCGAGTCGCGCGAAGCTCATATGCAGCCCTTCCGCCGTGCCCGTGACCCGGTTGTTCTCGATCTTGCCGACGAAGTGGAAGGTCGAGATCCCGTCGGAGAGATATCGATCGGGATCTCCGCCGTTGATCGTGATGATCTCGTTGTCTTCGATCGCGCCCCACTTGAGCGACTGGTACTCCAGGCACTCCCGCCACTCGGGTAGGCACGCATAGTCGGGTCGACGCCCGATCCAGAGCGCGCCCGCCCCCCGCACCCTCGGAGGGATCAAGACCCGTTGCGCCTGAAAGTAGTTGTTCCGCAGAAAAAGCCCGGTGTTGTACTCTTGCCCGATATCGTCCATCGCCGTCCAGACCGAGAGGGCGCCGGTATAATCGTCGGTGCCGACGATTTCGAGATTCTCGATCGTCACTCTCATATCTTCGCAACGAAAGCCGGGGCCGTCGGTCATATCGTTGTGGATCTCGATGACGGCGTAGTTCTCCCAGATCTCGGTAGGCTCACCCCATGGTTCTCCGATCGCGTACTCGATTCGGGGTTTGTTGTTCTCGTCTTGGGCTCGAAGCGTGACGTAGAACGAATCGTCGGCCGAGGGGTAGATGTGGAGCCGCTCGAAGTAGACACCCGGCTCTATCGCGATCTCGTCTCCGTGCTCTGCCGAATCGATCCCCGCTTGAATCGTCGCGACGCATTCGAGGCAAGTGCCAACCGTGAGGGTGTCGGCCGGGGCGCTGTTGGGAACGCAAAGCGTACCGGCCAGCCATCCGAGCGCGACCGCCAGGCGCAATCGGTGGGGTTGTCTACAGGGGGGGGAGCCCATCATCGTCTCCTGATCAGACTGGTCTACCCTTTGCATAGACCCGCGGGACAACCCATTCTCACCCCGGTCGCGACCAATCTCAACCTCGATTGTCCGGTATTGCGCGGCCGATTCGCAGTTGGCGTTCAGTCCGCACCCGCCGCGGGACACCTCTCGAAGACGATCACGGCAACCCGCGGGAATGCCGTCTCGGTTGGCCCTCCGCGCGATGTTTGGCCCGCTCTCATTGATCTTCCAACTGATTGAAAAGCAAGCTGTTTTGGCCGATCGAGTCGAGCATTCGCCGCACGAATAGCCAGCCGACGGTGCTGAGCTCGTGACCCGGCCCGATTCCCCCCCGGAACCTCGCCTCGACCACATCGCCCCGCCCATCGATTTCGAGCGTGATCTTCTCGTCGGTCAGAAGGGCATCCCCGCCCCGTCGGAGAACCGTCGCGCTCATAGCCACATCCGCCGCGAAGAAATGCATGACCATGCGCACCGAATCGGCTCCGACGAAGATCCCGCACCTGTCTTCGACGAGTGCCTCGGCCGCGCGATGAAAGCGAAGATGCGGCAGCCCCTCGATCGGCGCCGGCTCGGGGCAGGGCAACCCACTCTCGAGGTCGATGCTCGTGGTCAGCCGCGGCAGAACCAGCCGGGGTCCCTCCCGCTCCACCACCCGATCCCCGGGCTCGATCCGGAACACCGACGTGGGCTCGTCGAGGGCGGCCAGGTCGAGGCGGATCGATCGGCTCATCGCACCGGTCCGAGCAGGTCGTTCCCCTCGATGCACCGCGCAACCAGCCTGGCGATCGCGCGGCATCCGAGGGCCGAAGGGTGGATCGGCTCGGCCATCAGCGGCAGCCGCCCGAAGCGCGCGCGCTCGGGAGCCGGCTCTCCCGGGGTCCATCGCCGGCACGCCACGGTCGATTCGAGCCCGGCCCACGATCCGGGAGTCGCGCCGCACTGAAAGAGATAGCGAGTCTCGCCCGACGAGGGAAGCTCCACGATGATCGTATGGATGCCGTCCCCCGCCCGTCGATCCTCACCGGCGCCGTCATCGGGCACAACGAGCGCCCCGGGCCGACCGTCGCCGAGCGCCGCGCGATTCCCCACGAGCGTGATCGGGCGGGGGAGATGGCTCGGGACGGCGACCTCGAGAGTGATCGTTCGCGTAGTGGCGACCGACGGAATGGCAACATCCGGGAGGAGCTCCCCGACCAACTCCCGCACCGGCTCCGACTCCCAGCCCTCACGGAACTCGCTCCGCGCATCGACGAAAGGCACGTCGAGCTCGTCCGCGACCCTCGAGAGAATCTCGGCCCTCTCCCCGCGAGGAAAGTCGAGCGAGAGCAGCATCACCCGGCTTCCAGCCCTCCTGAGCGCGTCGATCATCTCGCCTGAGTTCTCGGCGGTGCGCTCAGCGCTCACGCGCGTGCTCCCCGCGCCGCGCCGCATTTCACCAGGCCGCCCAGCGCGATCCCGGGCCCTCAGCAGGTAATGGTCGAGAAGGCGCACGCTCCTCAAAGACATCAATCTTCGCCGGAGCCGACCCGCGACACTGCGCTGTCGAACGATTCGCAAGCGATCCGACTCCGTCGCCGGCCAAGTGTCGTTGAATCCGAACGAGAGCACGACAAGATCGGGGAGCGTGGGCAGCACATCGGACTCCAAGACCGATCGCCCCTGCTCCGATGTGAAGCCCGGAACCGCGAAGTTCAGCATCTCAACCGGTCGACCGGTGCGGCGCTCGAGTATTTCGCTCAGGCGCTCAGGCCACGTCTCAGCCTGATCGACCAGGAGCCCGAAGGTGCACGAGTTCCCCACGCAAGCGACCCGCAATCCTCGTCGAGGTTCGATCGGTGGGTCGCCCCGGTAGCCATGAGGACCGATCCGAACCTCCCAGCCTCGCCCCCCCTCGACATAGCTCGGCACCTCACCTTCGAAGCCCGGAATGAGCGACCAGAGTGTCTCGACGTCTTCGCGCAATAGCCGGCGATCGGCCGGATTCGGCTCCCAACCCATCGCGCGCACTGCCTCGACGAGTGCCGGAGGCGCGTCGCTGGACGGTGCAGGGTCGTGCGCCACCAGACGCAACGCCGCTTCGATCGATGCGATGACGAGCCCGGCGGCCAGAAGGCCGAGCAACGCCTTGCGCGGGAGAGAGGTAGCAGCCCTTTGCATGAGCCTAGATTACCTACCCATGCAAGAAACCTCCCACTATTCCCCCATCTCCATGAAGTAGCGAGCGATCTTCTCGATCGCGACCACGAAAGCCGCGGTGCGCATATCTTCGACCGCCTCTTCGCCGTGCCAGATTTCGCGAACTTCTCCGTAGGCTTTGCGCATGGTGTCGTCGAGGCCGGAACGTACGAGATCGAGTTCGGTGGCGCCATGCTTGAGCCCCGCCCGGAGCTCGTCGGGAACACGTCGCCCCACCATTCCCTCAACCAGCTCGATGATCTGTTGGCCGCGCAGATCGTCGAGACGCCGCTCCATGCGACCGAATCGAATATGCGATAGATTCTTGATCCACTCGAAGTACGAAACAGTGACGCCGCCTGCGTTCAGGTAGATATCGGGAATGACGACGACACCATTTTCGCGCAGGATCTGGTCGCCCTCGAAAGTAACCGGCCCGTTCGCCGCTTCAGCCACGATGCGTGCGCGAACGCGCGACGCATTGACGGAGGTGATCTGGCCCTCGAGCGCCGCGGGGATCAGCACGTCACAATCCGCCTCGACCACCAGGGCGCCGTCTTCGAGGTATCGAGCGTGCGGATAGCCGCTCACGCCGCCGGTGTTGGCCATGTATTGGCGCAGCTCCTCGATGTCGATCCCCTCGTCGCTGAAGAGGGTGCCGTCACGTTCACCCACAGCCACGATTCGCGCGCCATCCTCTTCCTGAAGGAATTTTGCGGCGTGGTAGCCGACATTTCCGAGCCCCTGCACCGCGATCCTCTTGCCCTCCAGGCCGCCCTCCAGCCCCGCCGCGGCCACATCCTCGGGGTGGCGAAAGAGCGCCTGGAGCCCGTACTGCACACCGCGGCCCGTGGCTTCGGTCCTCCCGGGGATTCCGCCCTGGGTCACGGGCTTTCCGGTGACGCAGGCGATCGCGTTGATGTCTTCGGGGGCGAGATGTTTGTAGGTGTCGGCGATCCAGGCCATTTCGCGCTCGCCCGTGCCCATGTCGGGTGCCGGCACGTTTTGGCTCGGACTGATGTACCCCTTGGCCGCCAGCTCGCGGGCGAAGCGGCGCGTGATCCGCTCCAGCTCCTCTTCGGTGAACTCGCCGGGATCGATCTTCAGGCCCCCTTTGGCGCCGCCGAAGGGAACATCGACGAGGGCGCACTTGTACGACATGAGTGCGGCGAGGGCCTCGACTTCGTCCTGCGAGACCACCGGCGCGAAGCGGATGCCGCCCTTGACCGGAAGCCGATGCTCCGAGTGGTTCGCCCTCCAGCCAGTGAACACACGGTGCTCGCCGCGGATCTTCACCGCGAAGCGCACTTGGTAGATCGCTTGGCCCTGCTTCAGCCGTTCCGCCAGCCCGGGCGGCAGGTCCATGAGCTCCACCGCGCGATCGTATGCGCGGTTGACGCCATCGAGAAAGGAAAGGTCCGCGATCGGGGTTGCGTCGACGACGCCGTGAATCGAGCTCGCCATGGGTGGGTCTCCTCGCCCTGTGCGATTGGGAAGTGGCAGCCGGAGAGGCCGCGAATCGGTTCCCAGATCGGAAGCGCGCGCGCGCTTCGTTGAGGAGATGAGGTGGGTGCTCAGGAAAGGGGCGGACATCATGGAAGAGCGTGGATCCGCGGCGTAGCCGCGCGCAAACTCAGGGAGCCATCTTTATCATGCTCTGTGCTCCCTCTCCGCGCTGGCGGGAGACCCCGCGGGCGCAGCGCACCGAGGTGGCTTCAGAAGGCGTCTGCCTCCAGACGAACCGGGTAGTAGCCGGCGAAAGGGAGCAGATCAATGTCGACTCTCGCGCTCAGATCTTCGATGCCGGAGTGATACTTCTCGCGGGCATAGTGCTCGTGTTGCTCGCCTTCATCGATATGGCTCGACTGTTGCTCACTGCCGACATCGAATCCGTAGTGACTGTAGAGCAAGGTCGTGTTCGCGAATGCCCGGGCGGAGAGCAAGTGATTCCAGCGTGCGGTAGCGGTGAGGTTGCCCCAAGCCACATCGGCCTCTCATTCTCGAGCGGACCCTCAGCCGACGCGCAATCCCTTGGGGCCGATCTCCCCCGCCAAAGCGAGCGCGTCGCGCTTTTCCTCCACCGCAATGACGCGAACGTGGCATAATGGTCCGAAGCGCGGGCCTAGCGGAGATCGATAGACTCGCCTCGGAAGCCCGCTCACAAGGAGGAGACGAAATGAGTAATCGTCACGCGTTGGCATTCACGATTTCCTCCCTCATGCTCTTGTCGAGTATGGCGAGCCATGCCGAGGCGTCGTCATCCGCGAGAGCCAAGCCGGTACTCATCCCGAACGCAACCCTAGGGTGGGAGCAGAGCAAGGAACCGAACTCCTACTTCGGCGTCCCGCCGGGCAACGAGGTGCAGGTCGTCAGGAGCGGCGTTGACCGCGGCGGTTGGGTCCCAGGCCTGCAATCACCTACCGACTATCCGCAGGAGCGCCACTCGGTCTACATCCCCTCGCACGACGCCTACTTCGGGCTCTACGAGTGGAACGCCGAGAACGACATGGCGGTCACGGCGAGGTACTGGGATGAGGTCATGGGCTTCGGCTTCTGGTCATTCGAGGGGACGGTCAACGAGCGCGGTATTCAGGACGACGCCGGCCGTCCGAGTGGCCACGAGCTCGATGGCGGCATGATGGTCGCCTACCACGCCCATCTCGACGGTGACGGCAATCCTAACCACTACAATGTTTGGGTCAACACCTTCGACTTCAACACCGAGGAGTGGGGCGCAAGCCTTCAGGTGACCGATGATCCGATTGCAAACACATTCCCATTCCTCGAGCGCTCCTCCGAGGGCAGATGGATGATCGTTTCGCAGCGGGACGCAGGCTACTACGTAGATGTTGTCGTCAACATCTCCGACGATGGCGGAGCTACGTGGACGCAGACCACAGTTGTGACCGGCGTGGACGATACTTGGCTCCTGCCGAGCGGCGCGGCCGACCCGAGCAACGGTGATCTGTACGTTGCCTACAACGGCGACGCAGAGGGCGACAATTTGCTCGAGACCTTTATCCACCGTTCGACCGACGGCGGCGCGACCTGGAGCCCTGCACAAACCGTGGCCACCGGCGCCCCGTCGAAACAGTGCGTCGAGCCTTCGCTCGTAGTCGATCGTAACCATCGGGTTCATATGGTCTATCAGGAGAACGTCGCCCCGGATGCCTCCGGCGGACTTGCCGGTCTCCAAGACAATGGAATACTGATCGGTCCCGCGCAGTATGTAGCGGGCCACTTCGTCGGCGACACCTGGGTCGAAGACGCCCGCCGGCCGCTACAGGACCGCGCGGCACTTGCGGCGGTGCCCGATAGCTGTCTCCTCATGCCCGACATCTACAATATCGCGACCGACTCTCTGACCGGTCTTCCGCAGCTCGGCATTTACCGCGGCGCCAATTCCGACATTCTATATGTGGGCTTCATTTCGACCTACATGAGCGTGGCCGCGGAAGGCGGTGGTTGGAACATCTGCGGGCCTTCTTTCCAGGTGTGGATGCAGAGCAACCATCTCGGCGCCGTGGGAGCGGAGGCCGGTTGGTCGGAGCGAACGCAGATCTCCGACATCTCGCCAGAAGATGCCGTACTCAACCGCGAGCCGATGTTCGTTCACACCACCCACGAAGTGCCGGTCGCGGGACCGGGCTTCCTCTGGTCGGAGATGTTCGCGGGTGCGCCACCTACCGATGTGATGTTCTTTCGCCCCGATTCGATCGACACCCGTTTCGACAGGGTGGCGCGGGTCGATGAACCCGATTCCATCTATTTGGGCGACACGGCCGAAGGCGTCTGGGAGATCTTCAACTTCTCCGAGCAAGAAGCCCTCACAGTCGACTTCGACGCCGATTGCACCTGGCTGCAGGTCGCGCCCGATCCCCTCACCCTTCCACCGAACAGCTCTGCCCAGGTTTTTCTGAGCTACTACTCCGAGGGCCTGCTACCCGGCGAGTATCAGTGCCCGCTTACCTTGAGCTTCAGCGATTCCTTCGAGCTCCCGCTCATGGTAGACGTGACCATGGTGAGCCCCGTCACTGTGACGATCACCGATTCCCCGGCGAGCGTGGCGCGAGGCGAGACGCTCCGTTGGCGCTTCTCGATAGCCAACGACACTGGGGATCCGAGAACCGTGCAAGGCTGGTTCGACGCCTATCTGATCGGAGGCGCGCCCTACCCCTCGAACCCCTTCGACGGGCCCTACCTGGGCACCTTGCCGCCAGGGTTCGTGGCGGAGGCCCCAACCGCCGTGGAGATCCCGATGCTGGCGCCCTTGGGGGGCCCCTATGAGATCTGCGCGAGGACCGGAGCGGACCCGGACCGCGTGTGGAGCGAGGATTGCTTCGAGTTCTCCGTGGTTCCTTGAAGACCCAACCAGGAAAGACCGACGCCCAAGATCGAAGAGAATCTGAAGGCCGCGTTCGCGGGCGAGAGCAGGGCGCGCAATATGTACACCTATTTCGCCAGGCGGCTTTTCTCGAACGACACTCCGGTCGACTGGGAATCGATGGGCGGCCACGACAATATTCGAGAGCTGATCGCGAAGACGATTCCCGGATTCTCACTGCTGCTGAGCGGAGAAGAGTTCCACATTCCCGGCCCGAGCTCAATCAGAACTGAAAGTAGATGAACGCAACCCGGTCTACGTGGAGCAGTCCGGCCGCGACGACCAGCAACGCGAGCGCGGCACCTTGGACCGGCGCCGGCAGCCGACACCAAATCCGCGCTCCCCGCCCCGTCTCCCCGAGAAGCCCTTGGGCGGTGACGAGTGTTGCAAGCAAGAGCGCCCAGGCGAGTCCCTGTGTCTGTCCGATCGAGCCGAGATCCCAGATGGTGAACATGCGCGCGATGAAGACCCAGAGCGAGTCGAAGCTCTCCGCTCGGAAGAAGACCCAGCCGATGCACACGAGGTGGAATGTGAGCAGGCGGCGGATGATCACGCCGATCGCATTTCCATCCCCCGATCCCCTCTCACCCGCCGCCCGCTCGATCGCCAGCAACAATCCGTGATATCCCCCCCAAGCGACGAAGGTCCAGGCGGCGCCGTGCCAGAGCCCGATCAGGAAGAAGGTGAGCATC
>CAZFNT010000126.1:9019-9443 GCA_964520315.1 uncultured Gemmatimonadota bacterium | reverse complement strand
CGGAACCCCGGTGATCAGCCTGGCCAGGCGCCCGATCAGGTTCGTGCGCGCGGTCTGCGTCACCATCAGATCCGGGTGGACCCGATCGATCACCCTTGCCATCCTCAGAGCGACGCCCAGATCCAACTTGCCCCGCATCGGCACGACTTCGACGTGGATTCCCAGCTCTTCCACCCGCTCGCGGAGCAGACCATCGGCCAGGCAGACCAGAGTGGGCTCGAAGCAGGAGCGATCGGTGTATTTGAGCAGCAGATAGAGCGACTGCTCACCACCACTCCAATGCTCGCCGTGGATCAGATGCAGAACACGTCGGGGAGGAGGAGCCGAAGAACTCAAACCGAAAGAGAGCCTGCCCGTAGCTCGTTCGCCCCGATCGGCACGTTGATCACGTAGGGACAATCCGCCTCGAGCCCGCGCAATCGAT
>CAZFNT010000126.1:0-9009 GCA_964520315.1 uncultured Gemmatimonadota bacterium | reverse complement strand
ACACCTGCGAGCCCGCCACGACAACCGGGCACTGCGCCGCCGCGAGTGCACGCGCGATCAGTTTGCCGCCTGAGACCAGATCAGCCATTGCCCACATCCCCATCTCGGGGCGCGATCATGCCCACACAGCCGGAGTCCCCGACCGCGTGCCACAGCAACCCTCCGGGGCCGCCGTACGCCCCCAGATCCGGCGCCGCCGAGTTGAACGACCCGTAGATGCTGTCGACCGCCGACCAGGCGACCCCGTCCGGATCGCCCGTGCCGGCATCGATGCACGGAGAGTAGGGATGCAACACCGATTCGAAGGGACCGAAATCGAGCAGGAAGGGGAACTCCTCGAAATTTCCCTCCCCTTCCCAGCCGCCCTCGACGCAGCAGTAGACGATATCCGGCACGGTGCCCAGGCTGTCCACCGAGGAGGGGGAGTTGTCCCAGAGAATGCAGTTTTCTATGAAAGGAGTTCCGGGGCCGGAACTCGTTATGGCGGCACTCGCCGAGTTGTCGGTCGTATTGTCGAGGATCGTGCAGTGGCGAAGAGTCGGCGTGCTCCAGAGCATGGCGCCGAAGGCACTGGACTTGAATGTGAACGCTCCGCCGGTTGTTCGGGACGCATTTCCGGTAACTAAACAGTTGCTCAGCACAGGATCGGCGTCGAGGGCATAGAGCGCTCCTCCGCTCCCCCCGAGCGGCCCCATCGCCTGGTTGCCAGTGATCGTGCATCCGTCGAAGAAGGGGCGAGAAAAAGTGCAGAAGACGCCGCCGCCCTCCGGATCGGTATTCGCCATCAACCAGTTCCCTCGGATCGTCGATCGCACGAAAACCGGTGATGACGACAGAATATAGACGCCGGCCCCACGAGATTCAGCCACGTTCCCGACAAAGGTGCATTCGACCCATCTCGCCTCGGCATCGGCGGCGAAAAGAACGTACGCTCCACCGCCAAAAGTGACCGTAGCACTGTTCTCCAAGAACGTGCTTCGCTCGAATCGAGCCGATGACCGCCCCAGAACGAATGCGCCCCCGCCGGCGTGGGCCGTGTTGCTGTCGATCACACAGTCGGTAATGAGCGGCGCCGCGCTCGAAAGATAGATGCCCCCACCATCGATCTCGGCGATGTTCTCACCAATACTGCACCGGTCGAACCAGTTGCCGGTCGAATCCGCTGTCGCGGAACCGTCCCCCAGGCCATACACCGCACCCCCATAAGTCGCCTGGTTCTCATCGAGTGTGCAATCGAGCACCCGCACGATCGACGTCTCATCGAAGTAGATCGCTCCCCCGAAGCCACCGCTTATGGCGGTGTTACTCGAGAAAGTGCATTTTCGGAACTCCGCCTCAGACCCGTCCAAAGAAGCGACGCCGCCCCCGCGCCCACCAAACGCATGCGCAGCGTTCCCCATGATCACACATCTCCAGATCGAGGGCGCGGCATGGTCGATGTGTATGCCACCACCTTCCTCCGCAAATCCTCCCGTAATCGTGAAGCCGAACAAGATGGCGTTGGGAAGAGTCGTGTCGGCCGAAGAGAAGCTCACGGCCGAGGCATTCCTCAGGCCATCGATCACGGTCTCGGCCACGGTCTGATCGTCCCAAGGGTCGGTCGAGGTCACGATCGGCTCTTTTCCGGCAATGTCGATTCCGCCCCCGTAGGTGCCGGGAGCGACGATGATCCGTTGGCTATCGACCGCCGCGTCGACGGCATCCTGCAACGAGGAGTAGTCCGCCGGAACGTGAATCGGGGGCAAAGGGCCCGCCATCGCCAGGGCTGTCATCCCGAGTGCCGTGCCGAGAACGAGAGGTGTCTTGATTGAGCTCATATTCGTTGCGCCGGGTTCGTACCTCAACTCAGAAGCTGAGAAAATACACCATTGGACCCCAAGGGGTCAGAGCGTGTCGTGGAAGGCTTGCGTCACGTACCAATTCGCCGGCTCCGCCAGTACGCGGCGGTGCACCCGGCTTTCGTCGAAGATCCAGTAGACGAGCGGATGCTCCCGACCCTCCCAGTAGAACCCCGCATCGATCAGTGCCACATAATGAGGCTCGCTCGCCGCGAGATCGATCTCGAGCCAACTAGTCCGTCCCAACGCCCATTTCATGATGCCCCTGGCCATCGCCCGCAAGTCGTCTTGATCGGTTGTGCCGAAGAGATCGACGACACGCGAGGTTCCGTGGGCCGGCTCCGGCGCCCGGATCAGCGCGTAGCGAAGCACGCGATCACCCTCTTCCAGCGCCAGAATCGTGTAGTTCCGCCCGGGGGCATCATCGAAGCGCCACCGTAGCCAGTCGAGGGTCCGTTCCTCGACACACACATACTCATCCCGACAACTTCTCCACAGATCCCCGAAGCGCTCGTCGAAAGTTCCCAGCTCCCTCACCACCGCACCCCGCGGGTGAACCCACCCCGCCCTTTGTTCCCGCAGGCGAAAGCCCAGACGCCGCCACCGAGACGACAAGTCGGCCCGCAAGATCCTCATCCACGCCAGATTCTCGTAGCCGAGCAGTCGCTTGCCGATCTTATAGGCCGCCGGATTGGGAGCGCCGATCCCCCAGGTGACTCCCCCCTTCTTGGCCCACGCCCCCTGGTTCTCGTAGAGGCGCATCTGCAAGCGCCCTCCTCGGTAGCGCTCCTGCACCATATTGTCGACCGGCACCCCGGTCTCGAACACGTTCTTGCCGAGCTGAAAACGGCGAATCAGGCTGCCGTAGTGCCCGACGACCCGCCCCTCTCGGTTCACCGCCACGCTCGCCGCCGTTTCGCCCAAGTGGGCACCGTTGAACTTCCAGTTCCACTCGGCGAGCCACTGCTCCACCGGCGCCTCACGATCGGCCGCGAACACTTCGGCGGCCAGCTCCGCGATGCTCTGCCGGTCGGAGAGGCGGCATGGACGGATCACAAGCTCTTCGAGCTCCCAGCTGAGCGATCGATCGCTTCTGTGCGTTACCAGATCCAAAGTTCGACTCCGCCACGGTCCTCAGTTGCTATGCTCCCCGCCCTCAGAAGCAATCGACTGAATGAAGATCCGCATAATAGCGCGGCAACAGGAGTGCGAACCGATGATCAAAACGAAGCTCTTCCGGGCCAGTGTCCTTCTCCTTCCGATGATCGCCCTTACCGGCTCGAGCAGCGCGGAAGGGGGAGCCGACGCCTGGCGCGAAAAGCCCGGTCTCTACGCCATCTTCAACACGAACCACGGGCGCATCGTCTGCCGTCTCTTCCCCAACAAGGCACCCAAGACCGTGGAGAACTTCGTCGGGCTCGCCGAGGGCACCAAAGAGTGGGCCCATCCAGGCACCGGCAAGAAGATGTCGGGCGAGCGCTTCTATGACGGCCTCGTCTTCCACCGCGTCATCCCCAGATTCATGATTCAGGGCGGTGACCCGCTCGGGAAGGGGACGGGCGGCCCCGGCTACCAGTTCGAGGACGAGATCGACCCGAGCCTGAAGTTCGATCGACCCGGGCGCCTGGCGATGGCCAACTCCGGCCCGGGCACCAACGGCAGTCAGTTCTTCATTACCGAGGTTCCTACCGAGCACCTCAACGGGCGTCACACCATCTTCGGCCAGGTCATTCTCGGCGAAGACATCGCCACGAAGATCGCCAACCTCCCCCGCAACATGCGTGATGTGCCGAACGAAGCGGTCGTCATGGAAAAGGTCGAAATCGTTCGGATCGACGAGTAGCTACAGGGCGGGCATCTCGCCTCGATGCAGCAGCCGCAGCGCGACCCAGGCCCAGAACAGAGGTAGCACGACGTAAGGCAAGAGCGCCCACCATCCAAGTGCTCCGATCAGCAGGATCGTGACCGCGAAGAGGGTGGGTAGCTCGTGCCGCGAGAATGCCTCGAGAAAGTCACGCCGGTTCGTCGGGGGTGTCGCAAGAACGCGCCTGAAACTCCTGATGGCGCCCCCTTGCGTGATCGCCAGCGCCAGAGCGGCCGGCAACCGAACCCCCTGAGGCAGCATGGTCACGCCCCATATCGCCAGAGCGAGGTGGAGGAACCGGAGCACCGTCACATAAGTCCGGAAGGGGGGCGATATGCGTATGCATCCTCCGTGACGACAGACGCCGAGCCAAAGCGCGGTGTTGCTCCCACCCGCGGCCTCGTCCTGCTCCAGGTCTTTCAAGTGCGCGAGCGTGTTCTGCACCAGAAGCTGCAAGGTCAGCAGCCCTCCGACCGCGCACGCCAGGGGGCTCACTCCCCCCGCCGCGGCCCCTCCGCCCCACACCAACAGCCCCATCGTGAGGGCAACCGCCCAATCGGCGAAAGGCACACTCTTCGACGCGCGGTTATAGAGATATGCCGCGGCGACCGCCACCGCGATGATCGCTGTCGCCTGCACGGAGACGATCGCCACGCAGCCGAGTCCCGCCGCCAGCGCCAGCGTCGCGACGATCGCGGCCGCTCTCGGCGAGACGCTCCCTTCCACCAGCGGCTTGCGCGCCAGATCCGGGGCCAGTCGGTCCACGTGACGGTCGCAGAGCTCGTTGTGCACGAAGCCGAAGATGTGGCAGCAGATGCCAGCGCAGAAGAGCAGCAGGTCGCGGGTGGGCGAGAAGCCGCCCGACAACGACGCACCCATCACCGGTGCCAGTCCCGTCAACGGGGCGGTTTGAATGCGCGAGAGGCGTAGGATCGCCCCGATCTCTTCCGCTTTTCTTATCATGGCCTCGAAAAGGGTCGAAGAAGCGAGACCCGAGGATACTGGATCGAGTGAGGTCGTCGCGCGCTTCCCATCTCATTATGTTCCCAAACCCCCGATACGAAGCGAGCGAAGAGCCGCGTCCGCGCGGATCCCTCCGCGGCCTGGCGGCGGTCTGGCCGGCCCTCTTGCTCTTCAGCGTCGCGACCGCGCAAAAGAGCGGGCCGCGATCTCCCGAGAAGTCGATCTCGCCCGACATCGCCTTCGTTCAGGGCTTCGAGTCACTGCGATACGGCGACCCGGCCACCGCCCTGACCGATCTGAGCAACGCCTGGGCGGGAGGGCTATGCACTCCGGTCGTGGCGCGCGTGCTCGGCGAGGCCGCGCTGCTCGACGGCAGGCCCGAGGCCGCGGACCAAGTCGTGCTCCGAGGATTGGAGATCGACCCGAGCGATCGCCGGCTCGGACTCGTGGCCGTGCGAGTGTTGACCGCGGCCGGGCGCCCCGGCGACGCTCAGGAGGTCGGGTCGGGTCTGGTGGCGGGGGCTGATGGGGGCGCCGACCCGGCCTTGTTGCTGGCGATAGCCGCGGCGGCCGGTGCGGCAGGCGACCACCGAGAGCGAGAGCGGCTGTTGGCGGCGGCGGCCGCGTCGGAGGATGGTCGCCTCTCAGCCCACATCGGCCTGGCGGAGTTGGCCCTCGAGCGAGGCTGCCCGGAGCGGGCCGACAGCCTGGCGGCGCTCGTCGATCGGCGCGGTCCGCGGAGCGACGAGGCGCTTCGTTTGGCGGTGCTCGACCGATCGCTGCGAGGCGGCGCCAAGGCTGAAGAGGCGCTGCGATCGCTCACACGCGAAGATCCCGCCTCCGCACCGGTCGCGCTTGCCCTCGCCGACCTGCTGCGGGAATCGGCGCGGTCGGATGAGGCCGAGAGCGTGTTGCGCGACGTACTCGCCGCCGGTACGGGGCAGCCCATCGACATCATGGCGGCGCTGGCCGAGCTCGAGGCTGCACGGGAGCGGCCATCGGTGGCCCACGAATGGCTCGACGCGGCGGTGACCGAGACCCTCGATCACCCATCGCGCCGGCTGCGTGTCGCCGGCGCCCTGGTCGCTTGCGAAGAGCCGGCGAAAGCCTACGAGCTCTTGCTCGAGCTGCGAGACGCGCTGCCGAGAGATCCGCGACCCTGCGTCCGGCTCGCCGAGATCGAGCGGGCGTTCGGGGGATCAGGGGAGCGGATGATCCAAGAGGCATGGAATCGCCAACCTCGATCTCTCAGCATTCGCATTCGCCAGGCTCGCGCGCTCCGCGAGCGGGGGGAGCCGGGCGAGGCGCTCAAGCTTCTCGCGGGGATCGGCTCCCCGCGGGCGGCCTTGGAGCGGGCCCGTTGTCATCTCGACTCGAACGCAGCCGTCGCCGCGCTCGAAGAGTTGGGAGGGGGGATCTCGCGGGAGGGACCGGAGTCTTCGTGCCCTCCTCCATGGGAGGCGGATCTCTGGGCCCTACGAACACGTGCGCATGCGATCGTGGGGGCGCGGGAAGAGGCTCGCCGGTCGGCGACGCGGGCGATCGCCTTGGCGGGAGATCGCCTGCCGATCCTTGAATCGGTCGCGATCTCGCTCCACTCGGCCGGCGAGACGGAGCTGGAGATCGACCTGTTGCGGGAGGCGGCGCAGCGGCTCGCGGGGGATCCGAGTCTGCGGATCCGTGTCGCTGAAGCCTGGCTGCGGCACTCCCAGCCGGACTCGGCGGCCAGAACGATCACATTGGGCCGCGCGTCGGCGCCCTGGGACCTGTCATTCGCCTTGCTCGAAGCGGAGCTCTTCGAAGATCAGGGGCGAGAGACGCGGTCGAGGGCGCAGTACGCGGAGATAGCGCGCGCCGGTCGCATCATGGCCGCCGCGGAACTCGAGCGAGCCGAGATCCTCCACCGGATGGGGATCCTCGAAGTGGCGAGGGAGGCGGCCGATCGCGCCACTCGAATCGACCCAGGCTGCCTGCCCTGCTGGGACGAGCTCTGGAACACGCTCGCCGAGCTCGATCGCTCCCAAGAGGCCGTCCGCGCCGTCTCGATCGCCGACTCGTTGCGTCGATCGCGCTAACAAGAGGGTCCGTGGGGACCGCACAACCCCCGACTCGCGTCGTCGACTCCCGCCGCGAACCTCTACGGCGACAATCCACTCAGAACCTCTTCCCGCACACGTCCGACCACGACATCATCCGGGCGAAGCTCCCCCGCTCGCTCCAGCAGGTCGAGCGCCCGCGCGTTCGCCCCGAGTTGGCTCAGTGCGACCGCCAGATTCACCAGCACGCGTGCGTCGTTCGGCGTGATCTCGAGTGCGCGTTCATAGGCTCCGGCCGCCTCTTCGAAGCGCGTCGCGCTGGCCAAGGCCAGTCCCAGATTGCTCTGATGAGCCGCGTTTCCCGGGGCCCGATCGGCTGCCTCACGGAGCTCGACCAAGGCGCGGTCCACGAGCCCCATCTGCAAATAGAGCTCCCCCAGTCCGCCGCGAGCAACGGGGTTGGTCGGGTCGCGCCGGACGGCATCCAGCAACACTTCAACCGCCTGCCGCAGCCGCCCTCTCTCGCGCAAAATCGAAGCCAGCGACAAAAGTGGGCTCACATGAGTCGTGTCGTCACGCGCGGCGCGACGCAGCTCCGCCATCGCGGCCTCGGGCTCTCCGCGCTGAGCCAAGAGCGCGCCCAGATTCGACCTTGCCCGCGCGTGGCCAGGGTCGATATCGAGCGCTCTGCGAAAGAGTGACTCGGCCTCTTCGCCCGCGAACATCTGCGCAACTGCGGCCGTGTACTGGGCATCGGCATCACCGGCGAGCATCTCGGCAGCCGCGAGAGCGAAAGGCCGCGCCTCGGCCTGTTTTCCCGCCCACGAAAGTGTCTTCGCCAGATTGAGATCGCAACGCGCGGCGGCCACGGGATCGATGGAAGCGAGAATCCGCTCCCGATAGGCGGGCCGGGCGGCGGCGGGCGTCCATCGCTCTTCATCGGGACTGACGACACTTTCGTCGACCAGCGCCGCCGCGATCCCTTCGGCGATCATGCGGTGGATCTCCGCACGCGGATGCACATGATCCAAGAAATGACGCTCTCCGGGGCTCGAGAGCTTCGCCGAGTGTCGCGCACTGTCGGCCAGAGCTGCCACCGGATCGACCAGCGGCACATCGAGTTCGGCCGCGACCCTGCGCACCGCCTCGACGAAGGTCGCAGGTGCCCGAAGTGGCGCCACGTCGGCTTCCCGCGCCGCGAAGAAAGCAGCATCCGCCTCATCGAGACGCCCCGCGCCGCGCAGGGCCCGCCCCCGCACATATTGGAGCTCCGCACAATCGGGGTCGTCGACCCCTTCGAGAGCCGCCAGCGCCGCAAGCGGCCGCCCTCCACCCAGCGCCTCCCGCGCGGCTCCCACGGCGACATCGCACGCGGCGACCTCTTCGGGCGTGAGGCCCCTGCCATGCTCGCTCTTGAAAGGAGAGAAATCGGCCAGATTCGACGCAGGCGTCACCAGAACGATCCGAGCACCAGCCGCGCGCGCCATCTCGACCAGCGCGCGCAGATTGTGGTCGAAGTGGGCCAGGGCGCCCTCTCGAAAGCGTTCGTCTCGGTGGTAGAGCTCCAGCCCGGCCGATCGATCGAGCGCGGCGACCACCTCGGGCCCCAGTCGATCGCGCTCGCCGCTCCCGCTCTCGGCCCGATCCCGCATCGAAACCAGGCGGTCACGCATGAACGTGTAGAGGCGCGAGCCGGCCAGAATCCGCCTGATCCGGAGCACGCCACGCTGCCCGTCCACCAGCTCGGGGTAAGAGCGCCGCTCGAGAAACTCGTTGTGCCCCGTCAAGACGACGATGGCATCCGGCTCATAAGCGACGACCTCCTCGGCTATGTGGGTGAGCCGGTAGCTCGCATACGAGATCCCGCCGCAGTTGAGCACCTCGTGGCGGCGCGAGGGCTCCGCGTCGTCGAGAATCACGCCGAGCCCCCGCGGAAAGGCCACCGCTGCATCGTAGGGGTGACCGAACACGGTCGAGCCCCCGAGACAGAAGATCCGCGTCGTCGTGGCCCCCTTCTCGCGCGGAAAACGCTCCACGTTGAACCACCGCCGCTTGCCCGGCGCGGTGATCAGTGTGTCGTCAGCGGCGAAATCCGGCACGAAAAGGGGCCGCCGCCCGGTGAATCCGAGAAAAGGGTCGCCCGAATCGGCCTGCGGAGGTGACCACAGGCGCGCGCCCCCTTCCAAAGCCAGAAGGATGAGCAGCGGCATGGCGAAGACGGCGATTCTGGCTGCACGCACAAGCGCAGTGTATACCAGGATCCGCCACCTAATGCGCGCTTCGCCATGCGCCTCTTGGCCTTATGCTG
>CAZFNT010000125.1:0-9456 GCA_964520315.1 uncultured Gemmatimonadota bacterium | reverse complement strand
GGGATCGAAGCTGTAGCGATGAAGCCCCACGTTTTTGGTCGCCGTGAGCTCGACCTCGATGCCCGGATCGTGGAGCGTGACGCGATACCACCCAGGGGCGGCCGACTCGGCGGCGTGTTTGAATCGCGAGCGGTAGCCGTAGCGAACGATGGTCTCGTCGCTCACCGAGGTCACCGGCATGACGCCGATATTGCCCGCGTCGAGCGTGCCAGCGCCGACCATGTGCAGATGGGAGAAATAGCGGATGTGCGTGTCGCGGTAGTGATAGCCGCCGGTGTGCCGCCACGGGATGTTGAGATCGTCGAGCGCGGTATCGGGAGAGAGGCGCACCAGCCCGAAGGGTACCTGCGCGCCGGGGGGGACGGAGCCGATGCCGAAGCCGCGTCCGCCGGTGCCGATCAGGGGATTCACCTCGTCGAGCGGATCGCCTGGCTGAGCCGTGAGTGCGCTTGCTGAAGGAGCCGGCAGAGCAAGGAGAAGGAACGTGAGCGCTCCCATCGCTAGCCGGCGCAAAAAGACATGGACAGTCGCGCCTGCATTCTGTAGATTCATCTAACAAGTTCTCAGGAAGAGGCCCATCCCATGACCAAGCAAGTCGAGCAACTCAACCTGACCAGCGCCCTGGAGGACTACCTGGAGACTATCTACCAGCTTCTCCAGGAGCAACCGATCGCCCGGGTGCGTGACATCGCCAAGGCGCGCGATGTGAAGGCCGGCTCTGTCTCGCCGGCGCTCAAGCGCTTGGCTGACATGGGGTTGGTCAAGTACTTGCGGCGGGAGTACGTCACCCTCACGCCCGAGGGGGAAGAGCAGGCGCGACGTGTATACGCCCGACATCGGGTGTTGACGCGCTTCTTCGAGAGCATCCTCAAGATGCCGAGCCGGGAGGCCGAGCGCGATGCCTGCGCTATGGAGCACAGCCTCTCCGATGAGGGGATGGACCGGCTTGTGCGGCTGATCGAGTTCCTCGGCGCCTGCACGAGTTGCGCACCCGATTTCCTCGACCGCTTTCACAGTTGCCCACTCATGAACGATGACGCGCCCCCGTGTCCGGACGAGTGCGAATCGATGTGGGGGAGCACCATTCCAGAAGACGGAGGACCGATGAGCATCTTCGACATGATCCCGGGGGACCACGCCACCGTGAGCCAGGTGAATGCACGAGGCGCGATCCGGCAGCGGCTGCTCGATATGGGGATTCTGCCGCAGGCCAAGGTCGAGTTGGAGCGGGTGGCGCCGGCCGGCGAGCCGGTCTGGATCAAGCTGGACGGCACCCAACTGGCGCTCCGGCGGCAAGAGGCGGAGGCGGTGCTGATCGAATCACCCGCACGAGATGTGGCGGCGGAGCCTGGCCCACTCTATTTGTCTTATAGAAGACGAGACTAACGAACAATGTCACACCTAAAACAGCCGATTCCTGAAGTGACGATTCGCACTATCCGGGTCGCGCTTGCGGGCAATCCCAACTCCGGCAAGACATCGATATTCAACGCGCTGACCGGCGCCCACCAGCATGTCGGCAACTACCCGGGCGTGACGGTGGAGAAGCGCTGGGGTGCGTTCACCGCAAAGGGTACCGATTTCGAGGTGCAGGACTTGCCGGGCACCTACAGCCTGACCTCTTTCTCTCCCGAGGAACGGATCGCGCAGAACGAGCTGCTCGATGGGGGTCATGACGTGGTGGTCGTCGTTGTCGACTCGATGTCGCTCAAGCGATCTTTGGTGCTCTTGGCGCAGGTGATGCAGACCGGATCGAACCCTGTGCTCTGCCTCAATATGTCGGACGAAGCCGAGCGCACCGGATTGCGTCTCGACCTCGATCAGATGCGCAAGCTGCTCGGCGTTCCGATTGTGCAGACCGTAGGCCACAGAGGGATCGGAGTGGATCGTCTGATCGCCGCGGTATACGCAGCGGCTGATTCTCCGGTGCGCCGGCCACGGCTGGTGCTGGGCGAGCGCATGGAGAAAGCGATCAATGTCATTCGCAAGCACATGGAGCCGATGCACGGAGCGGCGGGCGGCCGAGATTGGGTTGCTACGAAGCTGATGATGGGCGAAGAGGAGTTCGTGCAACGGATGCAGCAGGTCGATGGCGATTGGGGCGCCGCCGCCATCGAGGAGGCTCTGCGGCAGCGCAAATGGATCGAGTCGAGCACCGGTCAAGATGTCGCTCTCTTCGTCACCGAGCGCTATTTCGGTTTCGTCGATGGGTTGCTGAGAGAGGTGGTCCGGGAAGTGCCCCGAGAGGACGCTCGGGCGGTCTCGGATGCGGTCGACAAGGTTTTGGTCCATCGAGCGCTCGGTCTGCCGATTTTTGCAGCGCTGATGTATCTGATCTTCTGGGTTACCTTCACCCTCGGGGCGATCCCGATGGATTGGATCGACGCCGGCTTCGGTTGGCTCGGCGAAGCGATTTCGGGGTTTTGGCCGGAAGGGTCGGAATCCCCGCTCAGGTCGCTCCTGGTCGACGGGGTGATAGGCGGTGTCGGCGGAGTGATCATCTTCTTGCCGAATATTCTGTTGCTATTCATCGGTCTGGCGCTTTTGGAAGACACCGGCTACATGGCGCGCGCGGCCTTCCTGATGGACCGCATCATGCACCGCTTCGGCCTGCACGGTAAGAGCTTCGTGCCGATGATGACCGGATTCGGCTGCTCCATTCCCGGCATCATGGCGACACGCACGCTAGAGAACGAGCGCGACAGGTTAACGACAATGTTGGTCTTGCCACTGATGTCGTGTGGCGCCCGATTGCCGATCTGGATGCTCCTGATCCCAGCGTTTTTCGCTCCGGTTTGGCGCGCCCCGGTGCTGTGGCTCATCTACGCATTCGGCATCGCCCTGGCGCTGGTCCTGGCGCTGGTATTGCGACGCTCGGTGTTGCAGGGCGAAGATGCGCCTTTTGTCATGGAGCTGCCGCCCTATCGCGTGCCTACGGCCCGTGCGGTACTCATGAAGATGGCGGAGCGTTGTTGGCTCTACGTGCGCAAGGCCGGAACGATCATCCTGGGCATCTCGATTCTGATGTGGGCCGCAACGGCCTACCCGACCCGCTCGGAGTACGATGTCGATGCTCAGATTGCTTCGGGTGCCATCACACTCACTGAGCCGGAGATCGAAAACGCTCGCAAGGCCGAAGACCTGCGCTACTCCATCGCCGGTAGGGTCGGGCGCACCATCGAGCCGCTGATCGCGCCGCTCGGATTCGACTGGAAGATGGGCACCGCGATGATCGGCGCCTTCGCCGCGAAGGAGGTGTTCGTGGCCCAGATGGGCATCGTCTACGCCATGGGTGAGACGGATGAGGAGTCGTTGGGGCTGCGCGAGACGCTGGCTCGCGACTATTCGCCGCTGACTGGAGTGTCGCTGATGCTCTTCTTGCTGATATCGGCTCCATGCATGGCGACCCTGGCGGTAACCCGCCGCGAGGCCGGGTCGTGGGGTTGGGCCTGGCTACAGTTCGGCGGGCTCAGCGCCGTTGCCTACATGATCTCACTCTTTGTATATCAGGTCGGCAGCCTCTTGATGTGATGAAATAGCAGATGAACCTCGAACTCGCACTAGTTCTGATCGTCGTCGGCATCGCCGGCGTATCCGTGGCCCGGCGCAGCCTGCGTTCGGTGCGCAGAATGCGCTCCGCTGCTGCGAAACAAGGCTCGCCCGCGTGCACCGAGACGTGCTCGTCCTGTCCTGAATCACCAGATGCGAAGCCTGCACCTCGATCTTCCACAAATGGATGTTAGCAAGATGTCTCCGCACAATGTTTCTCGCTCCATGCTGCTCTCTACCGCCGCGGTTCTCGCCGTGGCCGGCTCTTCACACGCCGCCGACACTGTAGAGCTCTGGGATGTCGGCGCCACCGATGTCGATTTCTACTTGGGGATCGATGGCCTGCGCAACGATCGGGCGGAGCGCGCGGTCTATGGCGATATCATGCTGGGCTACGGTTTGACCGGGCAGCTCTCCGCCTATCTCGGCACCACTCTGGAAGGGGACGGCTATCTGAGCAACGGCGCGACCGGCCTCTACTTCGGTCTTTTCGGCACCGCACTCGACACCGACCACTTCGATTTCGATCTCTTTCTCGACATAAGCGGTGACGGATCGGGCCAGATGCAGTTTTCTCCCGCCGTCGAGCTCAACTACGACGCCGAGCCCGATCTTGTGGCCTGGGGCGCATATCTGCGCGCCGGCTCGCCGATCTACGGCCGCTCAGAGCCCGAGGCCGAGCAACACGACTCTGCGCACCACTTCGAGACCACCTTCGGGAGCTACTGGAGCGCGAGTGAGAATGGTCAGCTGCTGATCGAATACGACATGGCGCTCCATCCGAATCCGCTCGCCAGCGAACGGGATCTCGAGATCGGTGGCCTCGCTCTCGGCTTCAACTACTACCTCGGCGACGAGGTCGGAATCGAGCTGATCAATCAGATCTACTTCGACCTGCCGCAGTCGGGCGAAGCGCTCTCAACCGGAGTCATGATCGGCATGATCGCCTCGCTGCCAACCCTTACTCCTTGAAGAAAGACCAAACCTCGTCGCTCGTGATGATATCGATCGGCGAGACGTCCAGATCGGCCCCCCGCACGCGCCAGTAGATCCGCCGATCGGGGAGTCGGTTCCAGACTGAGAGCGGGGGCGTCCAGCTCGCGTCGTGGATCAGCTCACTCAGATCTTCGTAGCTCGACCAGTAGGCCGAGAAGGTCGGAGTCAGACTCGCATCCACCGCGAATACATTGTCGCCACCACCATTCGGGATCCATGCAAAGGCGGGCGGCGAGCTCAAAGTGGCCTGGTCGTCGGGGTAGAGCAGGTGGACCTGAGTCAATTCGGCCGATTCAAGCCGGCATGTGGTGACACCATAGATTCCCCATGGCTGCCCGTAGGAGATCTGGGCGAATTCGTACCAGTGGATCGATTGATCCCAGGTGTTGAGGCAGGCGTACATCCGTGTGCTTCCCTGCTCTCCGTAGCCGATCGCGGTGATGAAGTGGTCGGTGCCCCCGTTGCCATCGGTATCTACGAGGAACACCGAGGGACGGCCAGCGTCGATCTCGGCGCAAAGCGCCGACCATGGGAAGCTGCCCCAGGTGAGGTTCTGGACGGTAGCGTCATAGTGCGGCGTGGCGAAATCGACATAGCCCGAGATCGCGTTGTCGACATCGGAAAACCAGCTCCACCCCCAGTAGTTGTTGCGGTAGCTCTGCGAGGTATCCATGAAGTCGGCGATGCAGTTGTCGGGATGCTCGTCACCGAAGGGCGGTTCGGATTTGTCGGGCAGCATATTCGGTGAGTAGTCGATCGGCAGACAGTAGTCGTCGTAGTTGCCGGAGCTCGCCATCATGTCGTTGACGGCCGATGTCTGGGTCTCGGCGCTGCCCGCGACCAGGTCGTCGAAGCCCTGGCCATCCCAATAACCCAACAACATGCCGGCAGCCGTCGGACCGCAGCCGCGGTACCAGTTGTAGGCCGGAACATCGGGGATGACCACCTCGTAGTCGAGCACCGCGGCCGAGACTCCACGTTCGATCCACTCCGGAGCGGTCGGGCCTGATCGGCTTTGGGCGTCGAGAGCCCATCGGTCGTACGAAGGAGCCGGTCGCATCGGCTCGATCGCGAACGCACTCAACCCGAGCCAGGCGATAGCCGAGCCGGAGAGTATGAGTCTTCGTGAGGTGGTCATGGTTTCTGTTCCTTGAGGGTTCGAGTTCTCGCCGACCGCGGCTTCACGCCACGCTCTCGAGCAGGATAACCTCTCGGCGGGCATTTCCCCTGCTCAAACCCCCAATGGTGCATGCGGATAATCCGCCTCTCGACTCTGGAAGCTGAGGATTCGCTCATTCTGAATCGCGCCATCGCGGATCTCGATCGCCCGAGAGATCGTCTCGTCACGCGCCCACGCCTCCGGCCCGCCGAGAACTGTTTCTACATAGGGGAGCAGCGCTCGAGAGAGCTCCCACGAAGCGCTTCGCCACAGGTAGCTCGGGGAGTGATCGACGGCGTAGTAGGTCGCGCAGCCCGCCCCGAAAGTGGGCTGCTCGAAGCTGGTGGGTCGGGCGAAAGGGAACCCCATGGCTTCGTCGCAACTCACGTCGACGATGAGCGCTCCTGGCTTCAAGCGATCGACGTCCCCTTCGCGCAGGAACATGAGGGGACGGTCGGTGTCTTGGAGGATGCCGTTGACGATCACATCGGCGCCGACGAGCACTTCAGACAATGCGCGACGGGAGCCATCTTCGGCGACCGCGATCAGGGCATCCCCTTCCGAGATCATCTGCGCGTAACGACAGCCGGGGACCCGATCGTGAACGAGGTAGGGCGGGCGCTGTGTGTAGACAGTGATCTCCTCGAATCCGCGCCCGCGCAGAGCGTAGATCGCACCGCGGCTGACCGACCCCAGGCTGATCACCACCGCCGACGAAGCCGCACCGTAGTGCCCGTCCAGACCGGCGCAGGCGAGAGCGTGGATCACGCCGCAGTACCCCGCCATCTCGTTGTTGCGGTAGAAAAGGTGTAGGTCTTTCGTCGCCCCGAATTTCCAGAGGAACATCGCCTCCCAGGCGAGCAGGGTGAGGCGCCTGTCGATGGCCGTTTGCGTGATTTCGCGCTGCTGCACACAATGAGGCCAGCCCCATAGGATGCCCCCCGTGCGCATCTCGCCGAGGTCTTGCGCCAAGGGTTTGGGCAGGAGCACGACTCCAGCTTCGCTCATGATCTCGTCTCGAGTGGCGAGCGAGGCCCCCAGTGCCCTGAGCTCCCCGTCTGATGTTCCGAGGGGCTCTCCATAGCCTCGCTCGAAGCAAATGCGTGCGCGGATTTCGGCCGGGAGTGCGCCGAGGTGGGCGGGATGAAGGGGAAGGCGCTGCTCGTTCTCTTTTCGCGAGGTTCCGACGACACCAAGTGTGAGCACTGGTCGAGTCCTTTCTACGAAGGGAAGAATGAAGCCGCAGTGTAGCAGAGTGTTTCTTCGGCTCTGCCGCTACCTATTCTTGCGCGGCCCCATATTTCTGCGCGGACCCTTGGTGACTTCCATCTTGCGCCAGATCGCGCTTTGATCTCCGTGGTAGACGACTCGGTCCTTCTGCTTGTAGACGAGATCGTAGCGCACGATCCGCACCTTCGGTCGAATCCTCCGGCGCGTCGCGCGAACCATGAGCTCCAGCGGAGGACCAATCTCGATCGGGCCACGCATGTCGAGGTGGTGGATCGTCGTGCCGTAACCCACCCAACCGTCGGCTACCCGCAAGCCTTCCACGTACCAAGAGTGCGCGATCCCCATGACTCCGCTCAGATGCACCAAAACGCCGCCGTTCAGGTGTTTGGGATGCGTGCCGAAAGGGTCGCGTTGCTCTTTGAGCAGCGGAATCCCCGGCTTGTCGGTCTGCATTCGGCAGACGATCTCGAGCAGCTCCGCGTCGATGCTCAGAATCTCGTCGATCAGGATCGCGGGACGGCTGTAGAGGTTTCGGTCGAGGAACTCGTCGTCGAAGGGGCGCGGGAATCCGCTCATTCCTGCTCTCCGGAGCCGCATCGCGCGGCGGTTCGTGTACTGCTGATGCCTGCGAAGGCTAACATCGGCTCCGCGCGAGTCTCGAAATGCGAAGCGAACACCTCGCCCGACTCGCTCTTCTCGGTCGGAGCGCCGCCAGGCGTTCGCCTCATGGTTTACGCCGACCCGGACCCGACCGCCCACGCCGATCTCGGCCCGGTGGAGGTGACCGAGATCGTGTTGACGGCCTGGAAGCATCAGCAATGGGATCGCATCCGGCCTTTCTGCGACTCTGAGGCCCTGATCGATTGGATGCGTGCCGATCGACTCGTAGAGTTCACCATCACCGGCCCCCCGGAGGGGGCGAACTACGCAGGCTACAAGGTACCCTGCGAGCTGGTCTTCGAAGGTCTCTTCGGCACTCGCAGCCGACGGACACACCTTGCGCTTCGCAACGACAACACGATGAAGCGCTGCGTCTACGACGGCGGGCTCTGAGCCTACCGAATAGATGTCGCCACGACGTTGCTCTTGTGTCCCGGTTCCCCGGCCTGCAGCCAGAGTTCGTAGCCTTCTCCGAATGGCGGCACCCGGAACGACCACACGGCGCTCCATCGATCCGCCCGTAGCCGTGGTGCTCGGGGTCGCCGAGATCGTCGGCGTGGGTCTGCATATGGTGACGAATCGTCGCCGCCGAGGCGCTCGGAGCGGCGTCGCGGTAGCCCGCGGCCACGGCGGCGACAAAGGCGCAGGCCGACGCAGTTCCACTGTAGTAGCCGTAGCCGCCGCCCACGATCGTCAAGATGTCGACTCCCGGCGCCAGGAACTCCACGTTTCCCATCACTTGGTGGTCGCCGAAGCCGAAGTTGTTGAATGGCGCGGGAGTTTCGCAATCGGTCATCAACGCGGCGATACCCGACACCGAAGTGTAGGCGGCGGGATACATGAAGTGGTCGGTCCCCGAGGCGCCGGCGACGGCGATGAGCAACGCACCTTCCTCGGAGGCCCAGCGACAGACGCTCTCCAAGATCGGCGAGGGTGTGCCCATCCCGAAAGGCAGGGCCAGCACGTCTGCACCCTCTTCGACCGCCCACTCGATGCCGATAACGATGTCGTCCACATATCCGATGCCCCAAGCGCTCAGAACCTTGACCGGCATGATCCATTCCTGGACGCATCCGGCGATGCCGATACCGTTGTCGATCACGGCCGCCGCGACTCCAGACACCGCCGTGCCGTGCCCGTTGTCGTCATAGGGGTGGTCGTCGAGATTCACGAAATCGTAGCCGGCCACCAAGTTGTCGGCCAGATCGGGATGGTCGAGTTCGGCCCCGGTGTCGAGCACGGCGAGCGTTGCGCGGCGGCGTCCGCGGCTGATCGTCCAGGTCGTTTCGAGATCGATGCAGGCGGGTCCCCATTGGTCGGAGTAAAGGGGATCGTTCGGAACGTACGATCTCCCCTCGGCCCGTCGAGCGGCGGGGGAATGAAACGATGCCTTCTCGAGCATCGGAACGGGTCGAAGGACGGACACGCACCAACCCCGATCTTGCAGGCTGGGGTCGGCGGCCAGGGAGCGCGCCAGCTCCTCGGGCACCACGAAAGAGCTTGCATTCGTCGAGCGCAGCCGGTGGCGGGGCGTAATCCCCCATCCGCGACGCGCGTGGTCGAGCCACGCGCGCTGCGACGCAGTATCTTCGGTAGTGACGAGCAGGCGGGTCGAAGCACCCACGGTGACGCTTTGCGGGGATCCGCTCGAAAGGGCGATCAGGGCGGCGGCGGGGAGGAGAGCGAGCTGCATCACGTCTGCACCAGTGTTGGGGGTGGCGGTAGTGGACGACCCACAACCGATTTTAACCTGCCGACGAGGTCTGATACCGTCCCTCGGAGGGAAGCCAGCAGATGACCACACAATAGGTCCACACGACTTCGTTGGCGGTGGACCGCGGCGAGCCGCTGCCGCGGATTCG
>CAZFNT010000124.1:0-9456 GCA_964520315.1 uncultured Gemmatimonadota bacterium | reverse complement strand
CGACCGAATCGTCACCAAGGGCCTCGAGTGGCTCGACTCTCGCAAAGTCGATCCGCGCCCCTTCTTCCTCTTCCTACACATTTTCGATCCCCATTGGGCATACGCAGCCCCGGAGCCGTGGACCGACAAATACTCCTCGAACTACGTTGGCCAGATGGACGGCACTCTTCCGGCTCTCACGCATTTCATCGACCGCCCCATGCCGGGCGAGCTTCGACAGCATGCAATCGATCTCTACGACGAAGAAGTGGCATGGACCGACGCCTTGATCGGCCGCTTGATGCTCGGGCTCAAGGCTCGAAATGTGTCGCCCATCGTCATCCTAGTCGCTGATCACGGCGAAGAGTTCAAGGAGCATGGGTCCATGGGCCATGCAGTGACACTCTACAAGGAGCAGACCCATGTTCCACTGATCATCGCCGATCCCGGTGGCGAACACGGGCGACGAATCAGCGAACCGGTCCGCACCATCGATCTGGTCCCCACATTGGCCGAGCGAGTGGGCATTCCCAGCGACGATCCGATCTGGAACGCGCTCGACGGAGTGTCGCTCCACCACCCTGATGCCGAACGACCGGTTGTGATCGAAACCACCCGCTGGGGTCCCTCGCGAAGCGCGGTTATGCTCGGCAACCAGAAGGCGATCTCCCCTTCGCGTTACCACTGGCTGGGGCATTGGCGCCGCGATGGAGAGATCGTGCGCGAACCGGTGGCGCATTTCGAGCGCGAGGCGGCCCTGTTCAATGTCGCCACCGATCCAGCCGAGGCCACCCCTCTGCCCTGGGATCCCCAAGCCCCCGCGGCCCTCAGGCTACAAGAGTGGCAAGAACGAACGTGGAGAGGCATCCGAATCGAAATGCAGCTCGAAGAGCAGTTCGAAGGATTCATCCGCCTGCGTGGCGACGTCACTTGGCGCGACCAGGCGAGACTCGACGACGGAATCCTGACGCTACCCGTGCCGATCGACAGCTCATTGATCACGCTCTCGGATCTGCCCCCCATGCGCCACTTTCGTCTCGATTTGCCGCTCGAGCCGACTCTGCTCGATTCCCTGGAAATAGAAGTGTCGGGGGGCGTCTTGTGGGTTCGGGCTGGAGACGGAGATTCGCGGAGGCTAAGCGCTGGCGACCGCTGGATCTTCGCCGCGAGTACGCCTGGTGACCATCAACGCGGATTGCCCGATGACGCAGCCGCCGGTTCGCGCATCTCTGTACGAACCCGTTCCTTCGATGCGACCGGAGTCGCTGGTGAGCTCTCAGAGCACGACCGACAAGTGCTGCGCTCTCTCGGCTATGTCGAAGGGTAGAGCGTACGCATTTTGCGCCCCAGCACAACGATTCGCCTCGGGTGCTTCAGGAGCTCCGCGCACAGTGTAACCAGTCGCCTTGGACGCGCGCAAGAGCGCCACATGCTGGAGCGTCGAATCGCAGCCAACAGTTCCGGCGAAAGTCCGGGATCTCCCGCGGACGCCAGCTCACTACCTGGCACGCGATCGAGCACCGACACCAGCACGCCGTCCAGAGCCGAGCGGCGGGCCTCGCGCAACATCTTCCGAAGACCAAGCTCGGTATCACCGGGCATACCGATAATGTAGTACGCCTCGGTCTTGATCCCCACCTTCCTGCAATTCCGCACGGCCGCATCGACGCGCTCGAACCGCTCACTCCAGGGCGCGGCATCTACTGCTTTCTCTGAATGCGTCGCCTCGACCGAAAGGGTCAGAGCAACACATCCCGCTGACGCCATCTGCTCGAGCAATGCTGGGCTCTGCGCGTCCTCGACCCGAATCCCATTCGGCAGCTCCCAGGCCACGGGTGCACCCTGCTCTCCCAGAAGAGAACAAAGCAGCGACACGCGCCCCGCGTCCGCCGCGAAGCGGTCGTCTTCGATATGGATCGACCGCACTCCGTGGTCCCGATGCAAGCGGAGCATCTCGTCAGCGACACTTGCCGCCGTTCGCCCCACGAATCCGCAGGTCGGGGTCGAAGGCACCGGGCAGTAGGCGCAGCTCAATCCGCAGCCGCGCGAGGTCAGCAGGGCCGTATAGGGATAGCCGTGGGCAAACATCCCGTCGCAGTAGCCCTTCACCGGAAAGAGGCTGCGGTCCGCGATCAGCTTCGGCCAGAGCCCGGTGTCGCGCGGGCGCAAACGCAGCTCGCCTTCTCCAGCGAACGCCCCCGGAATCGCACTTGCGTCGCCGTGGCTGGTCAGCGCATCCACCAGATCGACCACCGTCGCCTCGCTCCAGATCGGTAGCGCGCCCCAGGAATGGATCGCACCCTCTCCAACGATCGCCCAGCTTCTTTCGAAGGGTCGCACCCACTCGCGGGGGTTGAGCACCACATCGGGGCCGGAGACGGCGACCGGCACCTTGGCCTCTATCAGCTCGCACATAATGCGACGGCCGAGATCCTCGGTCCCACGCGGAATCGAAACGAGCGCCAGATCGACGGAGCCGGCAGCGGCCTGCGCGGCGATGATCCTCGGGGATGAGCGCCTGGTCTCGGCCACCAGCAGCTCGTGCCGCCTCGGTGTGAGCGCCGCGGCGACGAGCGCGAGGCCCAGTGGATAGGGCGCCTCGACCGACGGTGAGAGATGGATCAACAGGCCCCGCATGAGTCTCCCCTTTTCACTATTCTCAGCCCTCTCTTCCTAGCAAGCCCCTCGCCCGAACCGCCTCGGTGCTGTTGGGCGCGACCTCCAAAAGACGCTCCAATTGCTCGGTCGCCCCCTTCGAATCGCCAGCGCGCAAACGCGCCACGCCTGAGAGGAAGAGCGCCTCTCCAGAGCTCGAATCGAGAGCGACCGCCGCGTCCGCCGCGCGCAGGGCTTCTCGCGCTTTGCCTTGGCGCAGCGCCAGTCGCGCACGCTGCAAGTGGAGGGGAACCGAACCTGGCGCCGCGGCGATGCCCGCGTCGATCACCGTGCGCGCCTCCCCGAACTCGGCGGACGCGATCAGCTCGCTGGCGAGCAGATTCTGTGCGACCGCCAGCATCGGAGCGATTGCGACAGCGTTTCGCAGGGCCTCGATCGCGGCGAACCGGTCGTTCCTGGCCAGCGCCGATCCGGCGCGCGCCAATAGAAAACCCGCCGGCTCCAATCCGAGTTCCGGTAGGTCGATCTCTCCAAGCAACCCGTCATCGAGACGCAGACGCAGCTTCTCCTCACTCGGCAGCGCCCGACCGAGCTCGATACAGACATCCGCGAAGAGGTCGAGCCGCCTGCGATTTGGATCGCGAGTTGGTGACGGTTGATCGCGCGCGCGAATCGGTGTCGTCACATATGCGGCGGTGGTCTTCCGATGCCCCAAGCGCGCCAGCGGCGCTAGTCCTGACAGAGCCACCACGTCTTGTCTCAGCGATTCGTAGACCGCCTCCGCCATCAGGCTCGCGCCTCGTTCGCTCTGCTGCACGGCCCCGCGAAAAAGAAGATCGTGTCGATGTCGGCGAAACACGGCGAGCATATCCACCAAAGCGCGCCCTGTCTGCCGGGCGACACTTCTCGTCGCCGAGTGGTACGGCGCGCGCTCCGGGTCCGGGCTGTGGAAGTCGTGCTGAGCTTCCAGCACATAAAGGAGCTCGAATTGTAGGCTGTCCGCCAAGGCATCTAGCGCGAGCAGGTTGCTCTCGAATCGATCGACCGAGACACGGACCGCCGAGCTGTCCACGATCGACGCCGAAGCGCCAACTTCGGCGCGCCCCGCGATCGATCTCCAGAGGCTCGAGCGGTTCAACCTGCGCATCAATCCGTAGAGGCGCGAACTCTCCCGCTTCTGATAACTGGCCGATAGCTCGCGGTCCGGTAGGAACAATGCACGGTTGCCGTCTTCATAGGCATGGCTCACAACAACCACATCGGGCGCTAGCCGCGTGAGGTCGGATCGCAAACGCCGTAGCATCTGGTACGAGCTGTACCCGGGGACGCCCGCATTGACTACCTCAAAAGCAGTACCGTCGTTCCGAGCGAGCAGCGCTTCCAGGCTAGCTGGATAGGTAGCGCCGATGGCTTCGATCGCCTCGCCGAAGCAAGACGAGCCCCCGACGCAGACGATGCGATAGCCATCACTCTCGACGATGGCATCGAGTTCCTCGCCACGGCAGCCGTGAGCATTGATGTACCGATCTCCGACACCCGAGCCCGGCACCAATTCCCAGAGCACGGTCGGGCTCTCTGTCGTCACCCAATCAGCCGGACTCGTCGTCTTATTGTTCGAACCTGCCGCCCGCATCGCACCTTCCGCGGCAACCAGAACAACAAATGCGTGTAGCCCCAACGCGAAACGCGCAAGGCGGAGTCGCTCCCGCTCGAAGAAGCAGTGGGCCGCCAGCAACATTCCTGCCGCCACGAACGCGATCTCCACCCATGCAGCACCGCTCTGAACAAATGTGCCAGCGAGCCCAGCACCCGCAAGCGTGGCCGTGGCGGCGACCGCTGCCTTCACCGCTCTTCCGACAGACTCTCCTCGACCGAGCAAGACTACAGCTACGAGCCAGCCAGCCGCGAGCCCTCCCAGCAGAGCGGATCTCCACACAACACGCTCTATTGACAGCGGCCCTTGAATCGCAGTTGCCAGAGGGACCACGGTCAATGAGTGCACGACGGCGCCGCCAGAGACACACGTTATGCCGGTCTTCCCCCATTGTGTGTCGCCATCCTCCAAGCGAGCGATCTCGACCCCGCCTATGGAAATGGTATGGACGCCGTATCGGCTCTGGATCGCCACTGCCGTCGGGGCTCCCGGCTCCAGCCGAATGACCTCTTCAGCGAGATTTCGCGCGGCATTGACGACAAAGCCGGTTGCGACGTCGTCGTTCGCGCTCAGCCGAACCGTGTGGCGTGCTCGCGCCGCAGTGCCGACCGCACCGAAGTGAACGACATCTTGGGCCTCTCGCTCTCGGTCATGAAAATATAGATCGCACACACTTCCGGGGGCAAGAGTCAAGTCGAGATGAACCCGTTGGTTGGCGAAAACCGCTCCATGCAATGGGCTTTGCTCTCCAGATTCCAACTTTCGAGCTTCACCAAGGCTAACGGGATGACTGGGTAATCGCTCGCCCGATGGAGGTGCGCCAGGCGTTGTCCGATCGTGAAGCTCATCGAGGAAAAAGGCGACACCGATCAGCAAGATCATTCCCAGCGTGGCCGCCGCGATCACGGATCCGCGAGGGCGATCGGATCGGCTCCGGCGCGTGGACAGACTGGTCTGCGGGATCTTGTCGGTGTTCATCATCGTTCACCATAGATTCAGAAACACGAGGGGCCGGGCGGAGGCGTCGTCCAAACGCTCGGCCACGATTCGAACTCGCCGAATTCGAATGCCCGGCTCGAATCCGCCTCGGATTCCGACTTGCCCTGTTCCCAGACTTGGCACGCTTTGCGAGATGATCGGCGCCCCGTTCACGAGTCCTGTCAAACGGCCCCCGTCGTTGCGCAGCGCCAATCGTACCCATTGGCCCTCCTGCAAGCGCCAAGAAGTGCAACGTACATCTACTGCTTCGCCTCCGTGGAATCGGATCAGCGCGCTCGAGAGCGAGTCCGTGCCGCTGGCCCTGAAGGCGTAGTGGAAGTCGTCGGTCCGCCTGGAGAGCAGATCAATGGTGCTTCCCGGCCCCTGCGGTTGGGCTTCCACACTGATCTCGGTGATCGCCAGCTCATCAGACGCGGGCATGGCGAAGAGGATCTCATCGAATCGAGAGAGCGTGGCGGTAGAGCCCCGCCCAAGGCCGACGGGGTTCGGGCCGCGGGCAGAATCGGCGAGGGCCGGAAACCACGTCCACTGGCCCGGTTCGAGCACCTCGGAATGATGGAGCGCCGGATCCTCGGTTGGCCTTGCAGGGAACCGTGCTTCCGTCACTACTCGCACTGTGTCCGCCATCGGATACGCCGGCACCGTCACTGGATGGCTGCCTTGTGAAACAACCAAGAGCGTGTCGATCGTGATCCGCTGGTGCGGCTTACTACCGGAATGCCCAGGTCTTGGTTGTGAGACAACCGTGAGCGTGTCGATCGTGATCCGCGGTAACTCGTTCTCGTAAAGAGACTGAGTCACAACAACCAAAGAGTCGGGAAAACTCGGCTTCGTCTCCATCTCCTGGTCTGGTTCGGCACGACTGGCCAGGAAGCGAGAGATGTCGCCCAGTACGCCGCCTCTCCCGTCTCTTGGCTTCGGCGGCAAATGCTGAGCCCAGACGGCCCCCACCGCGAATAAGGGCAGATACAGCAGGATGACGACCCTCCTTCTCACGGACCTGGGACGGGAGATCCAGTGGTGGCGCAGCCCTACGAAACACGCACTCACAATGCCGACCCTGCCCGCCCAGCCATAGCCCCCCGCGGCCACTCCGATCCAGATCGATCCGGCCATGATGCCGATCGCCCACACCGCCAAGGCTACCGATCTCATGAGCGCGGCTAGGAGACCGATCTCCGCCTCCGCCCAAGCCGAGAGCACGATCCAGAGCACGGCGACGATAAACAATTGCAACGCGATACGTAGCATGCGATCCAGGCGGAGCGGCGGCTTGTCCCCGGTCGGAAGAGACGTGGCGCTCAGCTCTCTAACCCGCAGAACGCCGGAGACCACCTCGACGCCGATCTCACCCCAAGCATGACAAAGATCGATCCAGCTCCCATGATCCACACCGTTGACGAAGAGCTGATGCGTACCCGCTCGGCTCCTGATATCAATGGTGTTCCAGACGCCGGCCTCGAGCGGGGGGATCGATGAAGGCACCGGTGCATCTTTGCGCAAGCGCGGCCCCTGGACAGCGCCCGAGGTCGTCCCCAAGAAGATCTTGTGGCCAACGGCCGGACCCGACTCGAACGAGTCGACCGCTCGCGGACCGGATTTCATTCCGACCGGCACCGCGTGAAAAACAACGTCGCACTCCCCTCCTGCCGGGAACCGCAGCTCGACGCGCATATCGAGATCACGGAGAAGCTCCCCTTCGATGCGAAGGTCATCGCCCGGAAAAACCACACGCTCGCCAGCCAAACCGACAGAGGCACCCGCCTCAACCCACCACAGATCGGGCGAGGGAGGGCGGTACCCCGCCAGGCTCTCGTCGCCGACCGATGCGGCCATCACCCCCGCGACGAGCGCGAGGAACGCGATCGCGAATCGGGCTATCTGTCGGAGCTTCAAAATGCCTATGTCCTCGCCGAGCATCTTGCCTGCAACGGGTTCCACCGCCGATACTACAGCGCCCTGTCGATCCACCACTCTCCAAAGCGACGCCGCGAAGGGGCCCCGCATCACCACCCGACACTGCACGGAGCGGAGTGACGGCGAGCGCGTCCCGCGCTCGCTGGTGATCATCGTTATCGTCGGGGCGCTGCTCCGCCTACGCGGAATCGCGTTCAACATGGTTCTGCCGGAGGGCTTCATCGGCCACTGGCACCCCGACGAGTTCGGTGTCGTGGGGTGGGGCGGGAATCTGTGGCCCGATCTCGATCCCCACTACTGGGGCTACCCCGCGCTCCATCTGTACACGATCGGTGCGCTCAACGGATTGAGCTACCAGATCGCCAGTCTGCTGGGGCTGGAGAGCGGGCTCGACTATCGCGCCTTCATCGACACGGTCTTCGGTCTACGCTATCTGATCGCGCGCCTGGTTTCGGTCACCGCGGGATGCGCGACCATCTACCTGATCGGCCGCCGTGGTTCGATCATCGCTGGGGGCAAGGGTTGGCTCGGCGCACTCGGCGCGGCGGCCCTGCTCGCTCTCAGCCCGCTGCACATCCAACACTCCCACTATGGAACAGTCGACCCCCTCTTCACCCTGCTGTGCACGGCATCGCTGCTCAGCTTCATCCGCCTCCGTTCGCACGCCGGCATCGGCGCCCATCTCTCGGCGGGGCTCCTTTTCGGCCTGACCGTCTCGGAGAAATACAACGCCGTAGTGCTCTTGACGCCTTATGCGGTCGCCCTCTTCCTCTTCGCTCGGCACACCTCGTGGCGCCCCTGGATCAAGAGGTCGATCGCGGGACTGAGCGTTGCGCTGGTGGTCGCGCTAGCGATCAACATCTACCTCTTCCTGCACTGGTCGAGCTCATCGGCCGAGCTCACTCGGAACATCCAGAAGGTCGTCTTCTACGAGGCCCGCTATCCGGACAATATGTGGATGAAGTACCTCGATCTGCTCCGACTCCATGTGGGACATAGCCTCGTCGCACTCTCGATCCTCGGGTGTCTTGCGTGGATGTGGAAGCGAGAGGCCGCCGCCGCCGTAGTGGCGACCTACTTGTTGAGTTTCTACGCGTTGCTGACGATGTTCACGCTGCAAACCCCGCGCTACGCCCTGCCGCTGCTCCCGGTCCTTCTGCTCCTGACGACGCGCGGTTCGAGGGCGGTCGCAAGAGCTCTGTCGGCGCTGCCGATTCTGTGTCGGGCTCGACGATCCGATCTCGTCAAAGGGACCATTGCGGGGGGACTGCTCCTGGCAGCGATCGCCGAGACCGCCCCCGCTCTCGGTGCGCTCGAGCCACTTTTCGCTTCACAAGACACCCGCTCGAGGGCGTCGAGATGGATCGAGGCAAATGTCCCGACCGGCACCAGGATCGCGATCGAATCATCCGGCCACTACGGCCCAACGCTCGACGAGCGCAGATACGATCTCATCGAGCTCAACTTCCTGGAAGGCCACGTCGGCTACGGAAAGTTCATCCGAGAGGTACCCTATCTTCTCGTGGGACACGCCGAGATCTACTCGCCAGACGATATCGCCATTGGGTGGACCACTTACGCCCGCGTGATCGACGCCACACACGCGATCGAGGCCCGTGCAAGAGCGGAAGCGTTGGCCCGATCCCTGGACCTCAATGTCTGGGAATTGCGCGAGGGCGCGCGCACCTCCGATTTCGAGGCGTTGCTTCGGCTTCGTCCCGGCTACATCATCGTCACCGAGCTGATGTACCAGAACTCGGAAACCCTCGCGTTTCGATCGTTTTACGAAAGTCTCGACGATGATCCTCGATGCCGCCTCGTGAAACGCTTCGGGGGGCTGCTTCACGAGTACTCCTTCCACCACCCCGAGATCCTGGTGTACAAAGTCACGAAGTCGGGCTCGTGAGCCAGTTTGTTCAGGCACTGAACAGGCCTGCGCACGCCGTGAACAGCGTGTTCTTCATCCGAACAGATCCCCCCTTTCCAGGCCCCACAAACAAGCAACTTACGCTGGCACGCACGTTGCTAGATGTTCTGTCGTGGAGCAGAGGAGAGGGTCATGAAACCACTGGAATCAGTGGGCGGAACCCGCCCCCCAACACATATCTGGAATCCCGAGCGAGCGCGTCAGGCACAACGCAGAACGCCAACCCGCGCCGCTGGCTCGCAGCCCGAACTCCGCCCAGTATCTTTCGAAACGAAACTGACGGACGACCAGCTCACGCGCCGCCTGGATGCGAGAGAGCTCCACAGTGGAGCCACGGATCTAGCCCGACTAAACCGCGCCTCGG
>CAZFNT010000123.1:8726-9489 GCA_964520315.1 uncultured Gemmatimonadota bacterium | reverse complement strand
CGACAAGAGCAAGAACCCGCAGCGCGAGCACTACGCGGAGCATGGGGCGATCCCTACCATCTATCAGGTTTGCTCCTCCACGGGTCTCGATCTCGAGGAGCTCGATCGGCTCTTCCCGGCGGGCTATCGGCGTTGCGCCTGTCGTGCCGCGGGCTTGCGCTTTCACGGGTAGCTCGCCTTCTACGCCTCCGACTCATCGAAGACCAATGCGGCCATCTCCTCGAGAGTGAGCTCCGCTCCGAAGGTCTCTGAGTCCCCCAACGCAACACGCCCCTGACCCCCTCGCGATCGACGGACGAGTCGATGACCCGGCGCATGGCCGAGTTGAAATCGACCCGCACGTGGGCAAGGCACGCGTCGATGAAGGGGCGCAGGTGGGTGTAGGTCAGCGTGCCTTCGGAGCGGGTCATGTGCGGTAGTCCCGGTTGCGCGCAAAGAGACGAAAAGTGGATGATCGCAACCCTGCTGGGCACTTCATCCGATGTTCGAACCCACCCTTCTCATTGTGGACTGCACCGTCAGCCCGGCTTCGGGCGCGGTGTTCTCCGATGCGATCGCAGGTCTCTCCCCCCCTGGATTGACCTCGCGCGTCGTGCGGGTCGCCAATGCCCTGCCGCGGTCGATCGCCAGCATCGGCGCGGCCCCGACTCCCGACGCGCTCTTGATCTCCGGTAGCGAGGCCGGGGTCGGGGACGGGCTCGAGTGGGTGAGGTGCCTGAGCCTCGAGATTCGCCGTCTGGTCACCACCGGTGTGCCTACGCTC
>CAZFNT010000123.1:0-8716 GCA_964520315.1 uncultured Gemmatimonadota bacterium | reverse complement strand
CGGGTCGAGACCCCAGCTCCAGGCGCGAAGACGCGCGGAATCCGCCGTGTTCGGGTTCAGCCGGAGGGGGCGCGAGCACTTGGCCCACGCGGCCCGATCGAGGCTCTGGTCAGTCACCGCGACCATGTTGTGGAGGCTCCGCCCGGTTGGTCGTGCGTCGCGATCTCGGACTACTGCGAGATCCAGGCGCTGGCGGCGCCCGATCTGCCGGTCGTGACGGTTCAGTGGCATCCCGAGGCGAATCGGGCCTTCATAGAGGACAACCCGGAAGCGAACCCCCAACACGCCTGGAACCGGCTCGACGATGAGCTTCTGCGGGGGCTCCAGGGCGCGGATGTGTTGAAGCGGTTTCTGCGTGGGATCAGCTGACTGCGTCAGGGGCGGGTGGCGCGGGGTCGTCTGCCAACTCCAATACCGAATAGCCACCGTTTAGCGAGCCTCCGTCCTCCACATACCGGATTCGTACTCGACCCAGGCGGTGGACCAGATCGACTAGCTCTTTTCGCTGATCGTTGGTGAGCTCGGAGAACTCCTCATTCATGTAGTTCTTCAAGAAGGGACCTAGCCAAACGCCGCGGGGATAGCGTTCCGACGCGGCTCGCGCCAGATCCAGGAATCGCTCCTGGTGGGCCTGGTCGAGATGGACGGGCTCCGCGGGTGTTGGAGTGTCGTGTTCATCGGCGGTCTCGCCCGGCTCGCCATTTCGCATTCGAGGGTCGGCTGCGCGTGGCGTCCCGGCCGGGATCTCGAAGAGCTCCTCGAGCTCTAGAAAACGCGCTTCTCCCGTTATCTTGACGAGGTCACCCGAGACGGAGCCGCGCATCGACGCCACCACGACCTCTCGGCCCGCATCGAGCAGCTCCGAGACGATCGGAATGCTCGATCGGTCGCCGCTCATGACCGCGAATGCGTCGATATCGGGGCGGGTCAGGAGAGTGCGCTGCGCCTCGAGGGAGAGCTGGATCTCCACATTGCTTCGCCCCCGTTTGCCGAGTGCATAGACCGGACGAATGTGGAGTAGCGTCAACCCATGCTGCGCTTTGTGCGTCGCCAACGCCTCCCAATCGGCGAAGGCCATGGCCCGGATCACACTCAGATCGAAACGCTCCTCGACCTTCTCGAGCGAACGTTCTATCAGTCTGAGAGTCGCCTCGGCGCAGTCACCAGCGGTGTAGAAGCGGCTGCGTTCCTCCCGGAGGATTCGCTCCACCTGCAGCGCGATGTTCTCGTAATCGATGAACGCGGCGGATCGTGTCACTTCGTGGAACTCCCGGGAGATCCGAGTGCGCGTCTCGCTGCTGCTCGAAAGGCTCTGGGGTCTATCGTGCATCGCTCCGCGCGGACTTGTCAAACCCAAAGGCTGCGCTGCTAGGATCCCGATCGACCTTTTCCCCATTTCGAGCCCGGGTACCGGAGTCGATCTTGACCAAGCAACGCAGACGAGTGAGCGCAATCGCATGGACGACTACGGTGGTGGCGACCGCCTCGATCGCCGGCTTCGATCGCCTCTTGCCCACGACCACCCCGTCTCCACCCGTTCCCGGTCACGCCGACGCAGCCGTGGAGATTGCGCTGGCCACAGCCATGGCCCTATTGCTCGCACCCATCCTGTTGCTGTGGCGAGCGCGGCGATCTACGGATGGAAAGTGGTCTTCGGAGTCATTGCACGCGTGGTTCGCCGGCGGCGCATCGGGCACCTTGCTCTTGACGAGTGGCCAAGTCTGGGTGAAGAACCACCCGATCGTGGATCGGGCGCGCAGCATGGATGGCCTGCTTCTCGAATTGCAGCTACTCATTCACGCGCTCGGAATCGGTCTTCTCGTGGGAACCCTGGTCTATGCCTTCCTTTCGGGATTCCGGCGATCGGGGCGCGCCTTGCGCTTCCTGGTCCTCGGCGCGGCGACCGCGTCGGCACTAGCCCTGGCGGGATCGGCCCTCTTGCGAAGTCGGCACAACCCTTCCGCGCTGGCTCTGGCCGCCTATCGAGAGGGGTCGCCGGCCGACTACAACGTCTTGCTGATCACCCTGGACACCCAGCGAGCGGACCACATCGGGTCGTATGGCGCCGAGGTCGCGACACCTCATATCGACGAGCTTGCCCGAGGCGGCGTTCAGTTCGATCGAGCGTACTCCACTACCAATGTGACGATTCCCTCGCATGCCACGATCCTCACATCGCGGTGGATGAAGGAGCACGGACTAGAGTCGAACTTCTGTGACCCATTGCCAGCATCCAACGTCACTCTCGCTGAGATCCTGCAACGCGCCGGTTATAGAACTGGAGCGTTCACAAGTGTTTTCATTCTGGAACGGGAGTACTCGGGGCTGCTGCAAGGGATCGAGACATCGTGGGCGCCCGAAAAGGGTTCGGCTCCGTCGGAAGAAGCCTTCGGAAGAGCCGCCAACTGGATGGAGACCCAGGGAGAGCAACGTTTCTTCGCCTGGATTCACAGCTACGACGTTCACCGTCCCTACAATCCGATTCCACCTTACGACACACTGTACTACTCAGGTCTTCCAGATGATCCTGATAATCTGTCGTTTACGAATATCCCCTCCATGCATCCTCGCCCCTTCGGCGTAACCGACATAGATTACTTACCGGCGATGTACAAGAGCGAAACCACCTATCAAGATGCTCAGCTCGGTATCCTCTTCGATCGCATGAAAGAAATGGGGATCTTCGATCGCACTCTAATCGTCCTCACCGCGGATCACGGCGAGAGCCTGGGAGAGCACGATTTCTACTACAGCCATGATGCTCTCTATGAAGAAGATGTGCGTGTCCCCCTGATCTTCCGCGCTCCGGATCTCGTACCGGTGGACATCCACTGTAACGCTCTGGTGCAGACAATCGACATCGTGCCCACCGTGCTCGACCTTCTGGAACTGCCTGCGCTGATGACGGCGTCGGGTAGGAGCATGCTGCCGCTGATCAGCGGCGCCAGACCGCGGATTCGAACCCACGCCTTTTTCGAGGGTCAAAACTACCGCGCGGTCGGGATCGTGGATTCGACGTGGTCGTTCATACATCCGATCAAGGAGATGATCCCCAATCACAACGTCGAGCTATTCCGTATCGACATCGATCCAAACCAAGAGCGAAACCTGTTCTACAAGGAGAGCTCGGTGGCCGAGGCATATCTCGATATCGCTCGAGAGTTCACGGGCAAGAGAATACGGGAAGGGAAGGGGATCAAGAGCGGCGCACCGGCTTCGCTGACGCGACAGCTCAGGGCTTTGGGCTACGTTCAGTAGCGCCAGGTTTCGCGGGTAGAACGCCGTGCGGCGAGGTGGCGACGTGCATGAATGCGCGCGCGTAGATTCGCAGATTTCGGCGTAGCGCCGAGAGCAGGATGTACTCAGGATCCGCGTGGTATTGCGCATCCTCCCCTCTGGTGGGATCGGCCGGTCCGAAGCCGACCGCCAGCGTGCTCGTTCCCTGGAATGCCTTGGCGTATGTCGTTCCCCCGCTACAGACCGCCTGGTCCTCGCGATCGGTCTCCTCGTTGTACGACCCGAGCAGGATCCAAGCCAGAGGATCTTTCGCGGCCACCAGAAACGCGTCGAGGCCTTCTCCTCCGACGGTTTTGATCGTGATCTCCTCGCTAGTCGCGAGCTCACGTTCGACCTGAGCCACTATCTGGGTGATCGGTTGCTCGGTCGTTGGGCGGATGTTGATCAGAAAGCTGAGCTCGTCGCCTTCGGTAGAGACTCTTCCCAGATTGACGGTGGTCGCACCGAGGCAATCAACGGAGGATTCGATGCCCAGTGTTCGACCATCGGTCTCGAGCCGACTCATCAAGGGGGCGAGCTCTGCCCAGCTTCCCGCGAGAAGCCCCGCTTCCGTCGCAATGCGCACAGCCGGCGCTATCGCGTTTCGGCCCTCATCGGGAGTAGATCCGTGTGCCGCGCGGCCGTGGAGGGTCAAGTCGACTCTGTCGTTCTCCCGCTCCGAAGTGAAAGAGAGGCCCGAGCCGGCGCCGGTGAGCTCCGCCGCGCGGCGGCGAAGGTCCTCTTCGAGCTGTGCACCGCGACCCCGTCGTGCGGTCGCGCGCAGAATCGCCTTCGCCGGAACGACATTCGATGCCGTGCCGCCCTCCAGCGCGGTGAGCCGCGGGGAACGCTCTCGTGGCCCCCCAACGGCGGTCGCGGCGATGTCGACGTAGCCACGCTCTCCGATCGTCAGCGGGTAGTCGCCGTCAACGACAACCGCGAACTCAGGCGCTTTCTTTTCGGCTAGCACCGCATGAACGCCGCGCCAGTCGGTCTCCTCGGCCATGCCGATGACCAGCAGCGGCTTGCGAATCAGGCGCGCGTTGCTCTCCTCCACGGCGGCCATGGCGTAGAGTGCCGCAACCACGGCCCCCTTGTCGTCCAGAGTGCCACGACCAAAAAGGGTGTCGCCCCGCACTACCGCTTCGAAGGGTGGAACGGGCCACGCGGAGGGGTCGGCAGGCACAACATCGCCATGTGCGAGGACCCAAAAATCGGAAACCAAAGAAGGTCCGGACATGGAGACGACAAACGCGTGGTCTTCGTCGATCCGCTCGAACGTAAACCCCAGCGCCAAGGCCGCCTCTTCGAGTCGATCGCCGAAGCGGGCCCGAGCGAGGGCGTCTCCGGCCACCGTGGGGATGCGCACGAGATCTCGCAGCAGGTCCTCGGCGTCGGTTTCGAAGCGACTCTGGGCAAGATCGGCCACGACCTCAGGGTCGCGAATCAGTTCGCCGAGAGAGATCGTCGTCGAAGCAGTCGAAGCGCCGGTGTCTGCTGTCGCCGGGTAAGCGATGCACAGAATAGAGCCGAAGGCGAGTAGTAATAGTCGAGCTTTGTAGATCATGGGGATCCGGGCTTCGTAGATCGGTTTCGATTGGTGAGCGTGTCGACCAACCAGGGGAACGATGAATCGTAGCGATACGAGAGACCGAAGTGATCGTCCGCGAACTCCTCGTGGAGGACGGCGATTCCGCGTTCGCGCAGTCGATCGACCAACTGGCGGGCTCCCGCGTAGAGACGGAATTGATCCGAAGTGCCGCAATCGATGAACACACCGTCGAGCTCGGCGGCGCGACACGACTCCGATTCCGCGACGCGAACCGGGTCGTGGGCGAGCCACCGAGCCCAGATCCTCGGGATCAGCTCCGCCGTTCTAGTGTCGAAGGGCAGGTCGAAGCCGATCGCCCTTTCCGGATTGGGCGAGTAAGCGGCCGCCATGCCCAGCACGTTGATGGTTGCGTGATCGGATGATCGGTGTTTCGGCCTGGACAGGAATTCATCGAACCAGGCCGCGGCTCCTCCGGCGGCTTCGATGGCGACGGCCGCCGCGGGGAAGTCGGGCATGTAGCAGTACTCGAATGCCGCGTCGCCGGAATGAGAGACGCAGACGTGGAAGATATCGGGTCTCTTGAACGCCAGACGAAGGGCGCCGAATCCCCCGGACGATTTCCCGACGACTCCGCGCCCCGCTCCGGTTCGATACCTTGAGTCGATGGCCGGAACCAGCTCACTCAGCAGATAGCTCTCGTAGGGGCCCGTCGCCGACGAGTCGACGTACTGGCTCCCGCCGAAGCGCGTCATGCAGTCCGGCAAGACGAAGATCGCCTCCTCCATCCGTCTTTGGTCGATCAGGCGATCCAGTCGCTGAGGCAGGGTCTCTCCCCAAGCCGATTCGTGCAGCATCATGCGCCCCTGGCCCGTGAATCCCGCAAGCACGTAGACAACGGGATAACAGCGCCGGCCGGAATTGGCGTAGGAGGGCGGCAAATAGACCGGTGTGATGCGGCGGTAGGGATCCCCCAATGGGTTCCCTTGCAGCACCTTGCTCTCGTGCTCGAAGAGATCGACGCTACTGGCTCCACGCATGAATCCTCTGGCCTGCTTGGTGGGAATGGGAATCTAGTGGCGGGCTCCGGCCCGATCGGAGCATCGGCTTGAGGAACCGGCAGCATGCCCGGTCGAGCGACGAGTTGCAAGGTCCTGGGTCGCCGCACTCCGATCCAATCCCGTCTCGAGCAACGAGTTGTCGAAGGCCGCAAGAGCCCCGTTGACCGGGCGGTCACGATCTGCTCAAATCGACGCGCTCGTATTCCTCGAACTCGGCACCATCGCCTCAGGCTCTCGTTACGTCTCCCGCCTTACACGGATCCGCGCATGCGCTCCGTCCTCATCTCGCTTCTCACGCTCCTCTCCCCCCTCTCCGGGTGTTTTCACGACCCCGCCTCTCCAGGCGAGGAGATGGGCGGCCCCTTCCGTTTCGAAGTGCGCGCTCCTGGTGCCGACTCGGTGTTCGTAGAGAGCTCTTTCAATCAGTGGGCGCCGCGTGATCCTAAGTGGCGAATGGGGTGGGTCGATGGCTCCGACTCGACCCTCCTCGCGGTTGAAGCGGACGACCTGCCGGTGCGTTTTTCCTACCAATTGGCGGTGTATTCGGGGGGCAGAGAGGGGCGAATCGAGGATCCACTCGGCACGATCAGCGCCGATATTCGCCTCGATCCCTTCCAGACCACTGTCGACAGGGGGCTCGATCCACCTCGCCCACTCCCCTCTCCGATCGATCCCGCGAGGCTGATCATCTACGAAGTGCTGGTCTCCGATTTCTCCGACGGAGGCCGTTTCTCGGATCTCGTCGACGCTCTGGATGGAGGTCCCTACCCCCTCGTCGAGCTCGGTATCAATGCCATCGAGCTCATGCCGATCCACCCGACACCCGGCGGGTTCTCTTGGGGGTACGACTGCGGATCCCATTGGTCGGTCGATCCGGACTATGGAGGCACGCCAGGGCTGCGCGACTTCGTGGATGCCTGTCATGAACGGGGAATCGCCGTGTTGATCGATGTGGTCTTGAACCACTCCGGTGGCCATCACCCTCTCTCGGAGCTCGAATGGCTCACCGGCCGGTCCCACTACTACGATCCCGAGAAGGAGAACCCCTTCGGACTACCGGAATACGATTGGACGAATCCGGACGTCATCGACTACTTCGTCGAGAGCATGGCGCATTTCGTCGAGGATCTCGGAATCGACGGGTTCCGGTACGACTTCGTCGAGGGGGAGGCGTACAGCGATTGGGCCAAGGTCGTCCTCCCCTTGAAGGGGCGCTTTCCCGAGACTCTGCACATCGCCGAGAGTTTCGATGCTCTGGGGGGCGCCCTCGATCCCGCGGTCGGCTTCGACGCCCAGTGGGGCGGGCAGTCCTCAAACTACGGAGGTAGCGTCAACAATTTCCACCAGAGGCTGAACACGAACTTGGCCGAAACCGGCTATGTCAATCGATACAATGGCGTTGTCGGCAGCTTTGCTCCGAACGATTCGCCGATGCTAGCGACAGCCGATGTCATCGAGTTCAACCCCGGCCGCGGTCCGTGGCGCGACATCAAGTATTTGGAGAGTCACGACGAGCGTCGCGTCGTAGAGCAGGTCGATGCGTCAGGGACATCGGCCGCGAAGAGCATCGGTGGCATACAAAAGTCGAAGCTCGGCGCGATCAGCCTGATGACCTGCGTCGGTATTCCGATGATCTATCACGGGCAAGAAATCGGGGTCGGCAATCCGATCGGAGAGGATCCCGCCCCCAGCCCGATCGACTGGTCAAGCGCCGATGCCTCTCTCTGGGACCACTACCGGCATCTGATTGCTCTCCGGCTCGCCGAGCCAGCCCTGGCGAGCGACGCGATCGAGTTTGTTTGGGCAGCGGATAGCGCCCCCTCTCCAGCCGACGAGTCCGACCGGATCTTGCAGTACCTGCGGGGCGGATTGGGCCAGGAGATCCTGATCGTGCTCAATTTCGATCACGAGGACCACTCGGTCACGCTTCGTTTTCCCCGTGAGGGCAAGTGGAAGCGCTTCGATCCGGCGACAGGCACGAGCTCTGAAGAGATCGATGCCCCCGAAGGCGGTGAGGTGGTCGTTCAGGTGCCTGCCTCGGATGGCTTGATCTACTTGGCGACGCCATGAACATCATCCGTGTCGCCTGGCCCACGATTCTCTTTCTGCCCTGCTTCGCGTGGGCGGGCACCACCGGCAAGATAGCGGGGCGCGTGCTCGATGCAGAAACGAATGAGCCGCTAGCCTACGCCAATGTCGTCGTCGAAGGCACCGGATCCGGAGCGGCCACCGACGACCATGGCCGTTTCTCGATTCTGAATATCGTTCCCGGGATCTACTCGGTGCGGGCGGATTATCTCGGCTACGCTCGCACGACGCTCGCCGAAGTTCGCGTCAACATCGATCACACTACTCGCATAGTGTTCCAATTGAACACCGACATCATCGAGCTCGAGGGCGGAACCGTCGTCATCGCCGATCGCGAGTACTTCCAAAAGGACCTGACCGCTTCGCAATCGGTGGTTGGCGCCAAACAGATCGAGACAACGCCCGCAACCGAACTCGGCGATCTGCTCGAGCTACAGGCCGGTGTGACGACCGATGCGGGGGGTGCGCTTCATTTTAGAGGGGGGCGATCTGGCGAGGTCGCCTTTCTCGTCGACGGGGTCTCGTTCACCGATCCCTTCACGGGAGGGCAAGCGGTTGCTGTTGAGAACGGCTCCGTGCAAGAGCTGCAGGTGATCAGCGGTGCCTTCAACGCCGAATACGGTCAGGCGATGAGTGGTGTCGTCAATATCGTCACCAAAGAAGGCGGGTCGCAGTGGTCCGGTTCCATCTCCAACTATTTCGGCGACTACATCTCTCGACACAGCGAGCTCTTCTGGGCGAT
>CAZFNT010000122.1:0-9518 GCA_964520315.1 uncultured Gemmatimonadota bacterium | reverse complement strand
CGTCGCGGCATCGGAAAGCTCACGCTCAGCCGTGTCCAAGCCCACGCCGAGGATCGCGAGATCGGTTTCCTAGCCGCACTTCGCGATGCCGAGGCGATCGAGGATCTGCCGAAGAACTCAAAGACGAAGATCCTCAATTTCTGCGAACAGATCGACGATCTCAACTCGAAGCTCGGCGAGTTCGACGCAGCCGAGATGCTCGATCAGGTGATCGAGCGAACCAACTACATCGAAGACATTCACCAGCAGAACGTCGCCGATCGAGATGCGCGAGAGGCGGTCGTCAAGGAGCTGCAGGCTTTTGCGCGCGAGTTCTGTGAGCAGCGCTCTCGATGCACGACCGGTGAGTTCTTGCGCGAGACATCTCTCAGGGTCGACGCCGATCGCTACGATCCTACGCTCGATGTCGTTCATCTCATGACGGTGCCGGTGTCTCGAGGACTCACCTTTCCCCATGTCATATTGGCCGGTGCCGAGGAAGGCGTCTTTCCCCGTTCCGATGAGCCCGGCGAGATCGAGGCGGAGCGTAGGCTTTTCCATGTGGCGATCAGCCGTTCCTCCGAAAGCGTCATAATTTGTCACGCGCGGAATCGGAAACGGGCCGGCACCGGGTTTCGGGGAGAGCCGTCGAGATTCATCGCCGAGATTCCTGACGACCTGCGCGAACATCTGCAGACCTTCAGCCGTGAGACGGAGATCTTCGACGCGGCGGACAAGCAGGAGCTACCACCTCCCGGAGCCGGTGAGTGGGTGCGTTTCGAGATCGGCAACCGCGTACGGCATGCGGAGTGGGGTGAGGGAACCGTGCTCGAAACCGAGGGGTTGGGCCAAGACCTGAAGCTGCAGATTCAGTTCGAGACGATCGGGCTCAAGAAGCTCCTGTTGCGGTACGCGAAGCTTGAGAAGGTGTCGTAGCCCACGATGAACGTAGATCCAGCGCTCGTGCGGCACGTCGCGCGGCTGGCCGGACTGCGCCTCGACGATGATGAGGTGGGTCGCTTCGCGATCGAGCTGCGCGAGATTCTGACCCATTTCGAGACACTGAGCGCGTGGTCGCGGGATCGAGAGGAGCCGAGGGTCGGTTATGAGAGCGGCGGTGCGATCGAGCGGGAAGATGAATCGGAGGCTCCGCGTTCGAGTGAGGGGGCCACGATCGGGTCTCCCGCATCGGAGCGCGGCCATTTCAGGGTGCCGCCGGCAATCGAAGGGCGATGAGGGAGTCGGCACTCGAGATTGCGCATGCCGTGCGCCTCGGCGAGCGCACCGCCCGTTCGTGCGTGGAGCATTGCCTGGAGACGATCGAACGCCTGGATGGTTCGATCGCGGCTTTCGTCCATGTCGACGAGCCGGGGGCCTTGTCCGCGGCGGATGAGATCGATTGCCGCCGTGACTCCGGTCCCCCCCTTCCCCCGCTGGCGGGCGTTCCGATTGCGGTGAAGGACAACATCTGTGTCGAAGGGCAGCCGACCGGTTGCGGGAGTTCGATCCTCGCCGGTCATATCTCTAGCTACACGGCGACGGCAGTGCGCAGAGCCCGTGAGGCCGGCTGCATAGTCGTCGGCAAGACCAATCTGGACGAGTTCGGCATGGGCTCTTCGACGGAGCACTCCTGCCACGGACCGACGCGGAATCCGTGGGATACGCGACGCACACCGGGGGGATCGAGTGGTGGATCGGCCGCCGCGGTCGCGGCGGGAATGGTGCCGATCGCTCTCGGCTCCGACACCGGCGGCTCCATTCGGCAGCCAGCGGCGTTCTGCGGCGCGGTCGGCTTCAAGCCTACATACGGGATGGTGAGCCGGTTAGGGCTGGTCGCGTTCGGGTCCAGCCTCGATCAGGTCGGACCGATAGCAACAACAGTGGAAGACGCCTATGCGCTCTTTCGAGCAATCAGCGGTCCTGATGGAAGAGATGCTACCTGCTTGCGTGGCGAGGCCCGAGGTGGAGCTGGCGAACCCCAACAGGCAGACGGGAAGCCTCGGATCGGCGTTCCGAGGGAGTTCTTCGGGCAAGGTCTCGACCCTCGAATTGGAAGTGTGATTCACGGGGTGCTCGAGGAGCTGGTTAGCGATGGCGCCACGATCACCGAGGTCGATCTTCCGCTGCTCGACGCATCTATCCCGGTCTACTACCTGATCTCATCCGCGGAGGCATCATCGAATCTATCGCGATTCGACGGAGTGCGTTTCGGCGCGCGAGTCGAGGGAGAACTGAGCGCTGACGCAATGATCCGTGCGACCCGCACTGCCGGCTTCGGTGACGAGGTCAAGCGACGGATCATGCTGGGGGCTTTTGCACTCTCGGCGGGTTATCACGATGCCTACTACCGGCGCGCGTCGGAAGTGCGCCATCGCATGAGCGAGGAACTCGACCGGGCCTTTGCCGAGGTCGATGTGCTCGTTGGGCCGACGACGCCGACGATGCCTTTCGAGCTGGGGGAGCGTCTGCGAGATCCCCTGGCGATGTATCTATCCGATGCCTACACAGTGGCGGCCAATCTCGCCGGTCTTCCGGCTCTTTCGCTTCCGGTCGGGCACGCCGACGGGCTGCCGATCGGGCTACAGATTATCGGGCCGCGCCTGGGGGACGACTTGGTGTTCGACGTGGCGCGTGCCACCGCGGCGACGCCGAAGGGGCGAGCGGAATCAGAGCGCTTGTCGGTGCGGCCTGTCGACAGCGCGGATCAGTCCTCAAGTGAATAGCCGTATCGCCTGGCAACGCTCTCCGTGATGCGGAACACTGTCGCGGTCTCGGCGGCGTCGAGGCGCCGGCGCCAGGAAGTGTCGAGTCGGATTGTTCCATCGAATGTTCGCAGCATTTTGTTTCCGATCAGGTGGTGCTTGTTTGGATCACGTGGGGCGGTGCATACATTCTGGTCCGGGAGATCCAAGAACCGGAAGAGCGTGTTCATCGTTCCGGTCGGATCGCCGCACAGATCCTCGTAGCGCAGCCTGATGTACTTTGCGTTGATTCTTGACCCGCCCAGTGCCTCGATCGCCAGGTGCATTCGTCGCCATATGCGCGCAACCGAGACGGGATCGCGAAGGCCGATGTTTTTCCGCATCGATCCGAAGTAGGCTCTCGGATCACGCACGAGGTGGATCACACGAGTCGGAACTGAGTCACCGGCGAGTTTTCGCAGTGCCAAGAGCTTCCCAATCCCCTTCGAACCGTCGATGAACCTCGACGTGCCCTGCAGCTCGCGGACACCGTCGTAGAATCGCCGGTATAGGTCAAGAAACTCCCTTCCCGCCGAGTTTTTGGATCCAAGGAGTGACTGCGTGGCTCGGATGCACAGCTCCCTGGCCGCTGTCCCCAGGGCGCGATCTCCGGCGATACCGATTGCCGAGCGACTCCGTCCCTCCACGATCCGTACGATTCTCGTGCCGAAGCGATGAAAACGTGGAGCTCCGAAGTAGAAGGGGATCGACGGCAGAAGAGCGCCGCAGTTCCAGTAACGAGCGGCCCCGGTTCTTTGCTCGATTCTACGCCAGAAGTCGCACTCATGAACCAATGCGCCGCAGGAACAACGAGTATCGCGCGCCCGGCTTGGAATAGTGTCGCCAAGACATGAGATCTCATCATGGTTATTCAGAAGCAGAGAAAGCAAGGTGGCACCGTGGAAGCTCGGGCAGAGCAACGAGTCCAACCCAACTCCATGCGTGTGATTCTGGAGATTCAAGGGGCGTGTTTCCTTGTGGCGACCTAAGGACAGGCTTGGCATTGCGAGCAGCGTGGCTCAAGTGTCGGCCCTCTCACGTCTTGGAATCGAGCGTTCGAGCAGGGCGAGGAAGATGAAAGTCATCGTCAGAATATACGATGCCGATGTCAGATCGATGAAGCACCCGCCGATGGCAAAGGTGGCAATGCCGCCCAATAACAGGGCGATTCTCGATCTCGATGCATGGCCACGCGACTGGCGATGTGCCCAAGAGAGAGAGCGCTTCATCGAGTGCCCGAATCCGAGCAATAGAAAGAGCAGAGCAGGCAAGCCCGAGTCTACTGCGACAGTCAAGTAAGTGTTGTGACTCGATACGCCATCAGGATCTCCAAAAGACGAGGTGAAGCCATCATGCGCTGCTTCGTAGCCCCCGACTCCCCTGCCGAGAAGGGGCTCCGCGACGATCATCTGGAGCCCGCGATCCGCGAGCGCCAGGCGTGTAGTTGCCGTGCCGGCGTTGCCCATTCTCTGCGCGAAGCGCTCGTGTTGATCGATTGAGGAGAAGAGACCGGCGAGGCCTGCGAAGATAGCGAGTACCATGAGAAAGCGGAGGAGTTTCCAGTCACCGGTGAGAGCGAGAAAGACCAGATGCCCGGCGAGCACACCGAGCCAAGAACCGCGGGTGAAGCAGGCAAAAACGCATACGAAACAGAAAGCGAAGGTCACCATCGAGCCATCACGGCGAGAGGAGCCGCGCACGCGGTGGAGGGCGATCAACATTCCCAAGCCGAGCTGCAGGCCGTAGGCCGCGGGGTTGAGATAGGGTCCGGCGGCTCTGCGAATGCCGTCGGTCATCCAGACGATGTACTCGGTCCTCGGTGCCCCAAGATACGAGAAGATCACTTCATCGAGCCGGAGAATGCTCTCGATCAGGCCGAGTGCGCCCCCGACCATGACAATTGCCAGGAGTGCGTGGAGGAACTTGTCGACGTCTTCTGGGCGTCGAGTGCTGGCGAGCGTCAGCCGATAGAGAAGATAGGGAATCCACACACTATCGACGATGGGCAAGAACGCGCTGCTAAGGGACAGCTGCGACCAGAATGCCGAGAGTGTACGCGCAAGAACAAATAGGAGGAGAGCCCCATTGATGGCTGTGTGTCTCTCGACTCGCGGGAGATTCCCGCTGACCGCCCGCGCGGCTGTTGCCAGGAGGGCGACGATCGCCATGGCTCGAGCCGGAGTGAGATCCGGAATCCCCGTGGGAAGCTCCACTCGCATGTAGAAATGCAAGAAGGGCACCAGCGCGACCCAGAAGAGCACCGCATTGATGGCGGGCAGGTTCAAGAGGAGGAAGACGAGCGACGGAAACAGGAGCGAGGCGATCAGGGAATCCCACATCGATCCCGCGATCGCATAGCCAATGACCGCGCCCGCTCCGGTGAGGAGGGGTACCGTCGCTCGGCTTTCCCGGATTTCAAGAGCAGCTGAGCTCATGCTGCTGCCTTGGAGTTCGCGCAGGAATGCCTTCCCCCCTTGGCATCCAATCTCCGGGCCCGCTCCGGCGGAGCCTGGAGTCCCGAAATCCCCGAAGTAGTGCTGCTATTCCTCCGGTTTCGGAACTCACCGATCGAACAGATTCGACCCAGGCCTCGGCGCCGAAAGGGGAGGTTGCTCCCGCGCGGACCTTTGGTGACTCCGAAGATGTCTGTGTGAAAGCAGCCCATGCGATTGTCCGGTGGAGTGGATCGCTCCGATGGGGCCGGCGGCCGGAACGGGGAAGAGATCGAAGCACAGGGCGTGCTACTCCCTCTTCTGCGATTCGACCCACCTCGGCTCTTCTGAAGTGCCATTCACACGTGCCTGGTCCCAGCGTGGGCGGCGGCGATGCTTCCGGAGACGCGGCGCGCCGGTCCTTGGCGAAGCTGTAGCCCGCACGGATCGTGTCGATCGATAAGGGCACACCCATCGCCGCTGGCGATGCCGACCCTGAGCTGAACGAAGCGACCACAGATCGCCTCGCACTCAAGGAGAGGAAGACCAGATGCCTTGTGCGGGACATCCGACGATTCGAGATATTGAGGAAGAGGCAGGGGCTTGTGCGATCCGCTCTGCCGAATTCGGACACGAGACGAAAGAAGCCCCTCGGCCCAGCACAGGCGCGCGCGTTCTTTTTCTGATCAACGGATTCCGTATCGATGGTGGCGCTGAAACGGCCGTGGCTTCGATGGTGAGTGGATTGAACGACGCGGGCCTCGAGGTGCACCTCGCCGATATCATGGGCGGGGGGCCGCTCCCGTCATTGACGAATCTCCCGATCGATCGTATTGCCAGCTTCGACCTCCGCGGTCGCTATGGTGACCTGCGGGGCATTTATTCGTTCTACCGCTATGTGCGTGAACAACGATTCGACATCGTGCACACCCATTTGGAGCCGGCCAACACGATCGGCATGTTCGCCTCCAAGCTGGCGGGCGTACCGTACGTGCTGCCGACTGTTCACTCCCTGCAATTGCACCGTACTTGGCGGCGCCGATGGATCAATCGCGTGATCTTCCGATGCTCGACGCGAACCATCGTGGTCAGCAGGATTCTCGGCGAGCACTTGGCGAATAACGAGGGCTGCCCGCCAGAGAAGATCGTGCATATTCCGAACTCCATCAACATGGAGCGCCTCACGGCCACCGCCGGTGCGGACCGAGCGGTTCTTCGGGCCGAGTTGAGGCTTCCCGTTGATTCGCCTATCGTTGCGCACGTTGGATCGATGCTGCCGAAGAAGAAGCAGGAAGACCTTCTGGTCGCCTTTGCTCAAGTGCTCGAGGAACACCCTGACGCGCTGTTGCTCATGGTCGGCGATGGGCCCAGACGATCTGAACTGGAACGTATCGCGCGGCGAGTCGCTCCGTTGGAAGTGATTCGTTTCCTCGGAGTCCGTCGCGACGCCCACCGGATCCTCGCGGCAGCAGACGTGTCCGCGCTATCGTCCGTTCAAGAGGGGCTGCCGCTCGTCGTAATCGAGAGTTTTGCGGTGGGAACCCCCGTCGTAGCTACCGATGTGGCGGGTCTCGCGGAGCTGGTCGATCACGGACGCACCGGTGTGCTGGTGCCGGCGGAAGAGCCGGAGCGGCTCGGCAGGGAGATCAGCGACCTACTCGGCGACGCACCGCGCCGCGCTCGCATCGCGAAAGCAGCGCGAGAATTCGCGACGCGTACCCACGATCTGCCGGTCCTCGTCGACAGCTATCTCGACCTTTTCGATGACCTGATCACGTAGCTGCCGCAGGAAGAATACTTACTTCCAGACCTGGCCCAGGAACTCCTTGATCTCCGGCACACCCCCCTGAAAGACCAGATATCCGTCGTGGGGCTCCCGCTCGGTCGTTTCTCCCGCGATCGTTCGACTCATCAGCTCCGAAACGGCCTTCGGATCGTCCGGGTGCATGCCCAACGCCCATCCCAGCTTCACATAGGCCACCTCGGGAAGCATGTTGGCCAGAGGAACCACCCCCAACCCCAGGATCTCCCTGCCGGTTTCGTAGACATACATCTGAACGAATCCCCACAGGGTCTGCAGGGTCATGAAGACCAGAACTCCGGCGTTGTTGGCGCGCTCCAGGGCGGGGTAGAGCGAGCGATTGACATGGCCTAGTCCCGTGCCGGCGATGATGATTCCCTTGTAGCCCGCATCGATCAGCCCATCGATCACGTCGGGCTGCATGTTCGGGTAGTAGTAGACAAGCGTCACTTTCTCGTCGAACACCGCGCAGACTTCCACATCGCGATCGTCACGACGCCTCGCATAGTCCTTCTTGATCGGCGTGATTCTTCCCTGCTCCACCATCGCCAGAGGCAGATCCCCGAGTGTGCGAAAAGTGCTGCGATAGGAGCTGTGCATCTTGCGCACGCGCGTACCACGATGCAGCAGATTGTATCTATCCGACGTGGGGCCGAACATGCAGACCATCGTTTCGGCGATCTCGCCGTGGGCGGCTGCCCATGTAGCACTGATGAGGTTTTGTGCGGCATCGGAAGAGGGGCGATCCGATGACCGTTGACTCCCCACCATGACGATCGGCACCGGCGGTCACTGCACCATAAAGCTCAAGGCTGCCGCGGTATGGTGCATGGTGTCGGTTCCGTGCCCGATCACGACGCCGTCGTAACCTTCGCGAATCGCAGCACCGGTCTCTTCGGCGAGTACGAGGTACTGCTCTGGACCCATGTTCTCGGAGAAGACCCCGAAGAGCTTTACCGTTTCGAGATTGCACACATCGGCCAGCTCTGGAACCGAGCCGTAGAGCTCACCGGGACTGAACGCAGGAATGACCGCGCCGGTGCGGTAGTCCAGGCGAGAGGCGATGGTTCCCCCGGTGCCGAAGAGCTTCACGGTCGGTTTCTTGTCGTCGGTTGGGAACGTCTTCTCCGGGATCTTGTATCGCGCTTCGCGGTAACCGATCTTCTCGATGTTGACGATAGTGTCGTGACGTAGACCGACGTTGTAGCCGGTGCCGAGCTTGAGTACTAGATGCTCCGCGTCCGCGGTCTCGGAGCGCGGAAGGACGAGCCCTTCAATCTCACCGCGGGTGGTCCGCGCGAGGACCTCGCACCAGACCGTGATGCCGAACCGATCCATGACGCTCAGACAGGGCTTTCGGTATCCGTTGTCGCTGTTGTGGGCCATCGATCAGCTTTCGAGTGTTTCGAGCAGTCGCTGACGGGCCAGATTCGGGTCCACGCGGCCGAGCAGCTTGGGCATGACTTGCCCCATGGCCCATCGCAGGGTCTTATCGAGCGGTTCGCCCTTCATGCGGCGCGCGCCGATCGACGTCCAGGCAAGCAACTGATCGAGCTCCCGTTCGTCGGTTGGCCCTTTGCGGAAGTCATCGAGGATCTGGTCGGTCGGCTGATCGTTCTCGACGAGAAGTCGATCGAAGGCGGCCTCGAACCCCTCATGGCGGAGCTCACCGCACTCGAACGCGCTCTGGAGTGGTATCAACCTGGCCGGTTCTGGGAGCCCGTTGAGCCCCGCGTTGCGCCGCAGATGCGGGATCCTCTTTTCCAGAGTGAAGGCGAGCAATCTGGCCGCCGCACCCTCGACCGGCCCGATGGCTTCGAAAAGACCCGCCCAAGGGGCCGTGGCGAGACGGTGGGCCTGGTCGGCAGCGAGTCCGAGCGTTGAGTAGCGTGCCGCTCGGTCCCAGGGCCGTTCCGCCAGCCGGGAAGTTGCGCTTCTCACCCAGGAGTCGGGAATCGGCAGGGGAGGAGTGTCGGTATCGGGGTACATGCGGTCCGCGCCCGGCAGGATTCTCTCGAATCCGGTCGTGCCGTCGCTGCGAGCCTGTCGGGTCTCCGCCGGCACGCCCGCGAGCGCCTCCTGGGCGCGGATGAAGATCTCGCGCGCGGCCGTGTCGGCGTCTTCCACGGAGCCCCACAGAGCGATGACCGCGTCGCCTTCGGTGGCCCGAAGAGCGGCCCTGAGCTGGCGCCACTCGGAATGATCCAGCCCGTAGCCCTCGATGTCGGAGTGGATCATGAAAGGCCGGGAAGTGATGCAGGCGATGACCCGCACGCGGTCGGCCAGCTCACTGGCGAAAGTGATGCCGGGCTGTGTCCGACGGGTCAGAATCCCAGCGAAGCCCGGGAGCTTGAGAGCGCAGATCACCTCTCCTTGCTCCAAAGCGTGACGGATCGGTGCGAAGTCGCAACGGCGCAGCGAAGCGGTAGCCTCGATCGCCAGATCCGTCACCTCCCAGGCGAGCCCTTTCGGCGGGAGCTCTAGAACTTGTTTCTCAAGGCCGCGACGATCGAGTTCGGCACGGATCCGCAGGAGACCGAGTTGCCGAAACCCCTCGATGTGTAC
>CAZFNT010000121.1:1689-9556 GCA_964520315.1 uncultured Gemmatimonadota bacterium | reverse complement strand
TCATTTCAGAACCTCGGTGCTTCCCCCGGCGTTCGCAATCTTCTCGGTAGCCGACTTCGAAAACGCTTGGGCCGCGATCTTCACTCCTCGAGAGATCTCGCCCTGCCCCAAGACCTTGATCGGCCCCCGTCCTTTGACGAGACCGGTTGAACGCAGCAGCTCGGGGCCAACCTCGTCGACTCCCTCTAGAGCGGCGATGTCACCGACGTTCACGACCCGGTACTCGGTTCGGAACCGATTATGGAAGCCACGCTTGGGGATACGGCGCTGGAGGGGCATCTGCCCCCCTTCGAAACCGACATACTGCTTGCTGCCGGCCCGCGAACCCATGCCTTTGTGGCCGCGCCCACATGTCTTTCCCCGCCCCGCCGCGTGACCGCGACCGGCGCGTTTGCGCTTCTTGATGGCGCCCTCGGCGGGTGTCAGCTCTGCCAGATTCATTGCTCTGTCCTCAGGTGATCGGGCTTAGCCGACCGTCTCCACCTCGACCAGGTGGGAGATCTTGTTGACCATTCCGCGAACGCTCGGCGTGTCTTCATGCTCGACGCTTTGATGCAGACGGTGGATGCCGAGCGCGCGGATCGTGCGCTTCTGCGTGAAATGGCGGCCGATGGCGCTGCGTCTCTGGGTGATACGGATCGTGCCCATTACTCCGCCTCCGCGGCCAAGCCGAAGACCTGGCGCACATCGATGCCCCGGCGAGCCGCGACCGATCCCGCCGTCTGAAGCGAGTTGAGCCCCTGCATCGTCGCCTTGACGACGTTGTGGGCATTTCGGGAGCCGTAGCTCTTCGTCAAGATGTCGGACACCCCCGCCATCTCGAGAATCGCGCGCACGGCGCCGCCCGCGATCACGCCGGTTCCTTCGGCGGCGGGCTTGAGCAGTACTCGGCTCGCTCCGAACTTCCCGACGATGCGGTGCGGGATCGTGCCCTTGTGTATCGGGATCTCGACCATGTTGCGACGGGCGATCTCGTGCCCTTTGCGAATGGCCTCGGCGATTTCGTTCGCCTTGCCCAAGCCCACTCCGACACGGCCCTTTTGGTCGCCCACGCTCACCAGGGCATTCCAACTGAAATTCCGCCCGCCCTTGACGACCTTCGAGACACGGTTCATCGCTATGACGCGATCCGCGAACTCGGAGACTTCCTCTGGGCGGCGTTCTCGGGTTCGCCCTCTGCGATCAGAACTCAAGGCCACTCTCCCGAGCCGCGTCAGCCAATGCACGCACGCGGCCATGATAAAGATACCCATTGCGATCGAAGCAGATCGCCTTCACGCCGGCCTCGATGGCCCGTTCGGCAACGAGCGCACCGACTTGCTTCGAAGTCGCGACCCGGCCTTCGCCGGAGCCGACCTTATCCTCGTTGCTCGACGCAGCAGCCAGAGTATGACCGCGTTCGTCATCGACCACCTGCGCATATATGTGCTTCAGACTGCGATAGACAACCAGCCGAGGTCTCCCGGCCGTGCCTTGCAGTCGGCGCCGCACCGAGCGGTGCCTGCGAAGCCTTGCTGTGGCCCGCTGCGCGGTTCTCTTACGAATCACCTTCATCGTGCGATGGCTCCATTCGATGGGGAGGATCAGCCCGCCTTGCCGGCCTTGCGGTGGATGTGCTCGCCGACATAACGAACGCCTTTGCCCTTGTATGGTTCCGGCGGACGGAACCGGCGAATGTCAGCCGCCACTTGACCGACGGCTTGCTTGTCGACGCCCTTGACGGTGATCGACGTCGGCTTGGGCACCTCAATGGTGATCCCGGCCGGGATCTTGTAGATGACTGGATGGGAGAAGCCGAGCGCCATTCTGAACTCGGCGCCCTGGGGCTTCTCGGCGCGATAGCCGACACCGACGATCTCGAGCTTCCGCTCGAAACCGGTCGTGACCCCATGCACCATGTTGGCCACCAGGGAACGCGTCAAACCATGTAGGGCTCTGTCCGCCTTCTCTTCCGACGAGCGGTTCACAACGATCTCGGAATCGCCCACATCGACGGACATCTCCGGCCTGACATCGAACTCCAGGGAGCCCTTGGGGCCCTTTACGGTTAGATGCCCGCCGTCGAGATGAACCTCGACACCCGAGGGGATGACAATCGGTTTTCGGCCAATACGCGACACTGCGACCTCCGCCTTGGGGCGCACTACCCCATATGCGCAAGGGAAATCCCCTGTATATCAGATCCGGATGTCCTCAGTCAATGACGCCCCAGCGGGAGGAACCCTGCTGAGGCGCTCTTCTTCGATGTGGTGCCCTTCGCTTCGCGGCTACCAGACGTGGCAGAGCACCTCGCCGCCGATGCCTTCTCGGCGCGCGGTCTTGCCGGTAACGACACCGCGTGAAGTCGACAGGATCGCCACGCCGAGGCCGCCCAGCACGCGGGGAAGCTCCGATCCTGAAACGTAGCGCCGGAGCCCGGGGCGGCTGACACGTTGCAGGCCTTCGAGCGCCGGCAAACCTTCCGAGTCGTACTTCAGCCAGATCTCGAGAATGCCTTGCTTGTTGTCTTCATGCTTCTCGCAATCGCGGATATACCCCTCCTCTCGGAGGATCTTCGCAATAGCGAGCTTCAAGTTGGAACAGGGCATCGTCAGCTTGCGATGCCGGGCTTTGGTCGCGTTGCGGACGCGCGTGAGCATATCCGCGATCGGGTCTGTCATAATCATGACTTCAGCATTTCCATTTCGGTCGGCGATTGCCGACTACCAGCTCGCCTTCACGACGCCGGGAATCTCGCCCTTGAGGGCCAACTCTCTGAACTTGATGCGGCTCAAGCCGAACTTCCTCATGTAGCCCCTCGAGCGCCCCGTGAGCGCGCAACGGTTCCTGCGACGCACGGGGGCCGAATTGCGAGGAAGCAACGCCAGCTCGGCATGGGCGCCTTTTTCTTTGAGTTCAGCGCGCTTCGCGGCGTGTTTCTCCATCAGAGCGGTCCGCCGCTTCTCGCGCTCAACCATGCACTTTCTGGCCATCTCTTCGATTCTCCTCTGCTGCTATCTGTGGAAAGGAAGCCCGATTCCCTTGAGCAGCTCGAACGCCTCTTCGTCGGTATCGGCTGTCGTGACAAATGTGATGTCGAGTCCTCTTACCTCGTCGACCTTGTCGAAGTCGATCTCCGGAAAGACGATCTGTTCCACAATGCCCAATGTGTAGTTGCCGCGGCCGTCGAACGACTTCGTCGGAATCCCCCTGAAATCTCGGATTCTGGGGATGGCCACATTGACCAGCCGATCGAGAAACTCGTACATCCGCGCACCGCGAAGGGTGACCATGCAGCCGATCGGCATGCCCTCGCGGAGCTTGAAGTTGGAGATCGACCTGCGCGCCCGCGTCACCACGGGCTTCAAGCCGGCGATCCGCGTGAGGTCGTTGACGGCACCTTCGATCAGCCCTTTGGTCTGAGTCGCACGGCCGACACCCATGTTGAGCACGATCTTCGAGATCTTCGGCACGCGCATCATATTGCCGTATTCAAACCGCTCCATCAGTGCGGGAGCCACTTCGTCGCGGTACTTGTCGCGGAGGCGTGGCACGGTTCGTTCAATGGTCGCTTGCTCGCTCATGTTCTTTGCTTCCCGATGACGCTCAGTCCAGCGCCTTCTCGCTACGCCGGGCAACCCGGACTCTTCGCCCATCCTCTTCGACACGGAAACCGACCCGGGTGGGCTTGTCGGTGTCGGGATCGATGAGCATCACGTTCGAGATGGCGATCGATCCTTCCTTCTCGACGATGCCGCCCTGCTGAGCGCCTGAAGGCTTCGTGTGTCGCTTGATGATGTTCACGCCTTGGACGAGCACGCGTTGCTTGCCCGTCAGCACGGCCAACACTTCGCCCCGCTTGCCGCGGTGGTTGCCGCGGAGAACGACGACCTGATCGCCCTTTTTGATCTTGCGTGCCATGAAACTTCTTCCTGTACGTCTCGCTCTGCGATTCCCTAGAGGACCTCGGGAGCGAGCGAGACGATCTTCATAAACGCTTTTTCGCGAAGCTCGCGAGCAACCGGCCCAAAGATGCGGGTGCCCTTCGGCTCCTTCTGCTCGTTGATGACGACCGCGGCGTTCTCGTCGAACTTGATGTAGCTGCCGTCTTTCCGTCGGATCTCTTTCCGTGTGCGCACAACGACTGCTCGCGCGACTTCGCCTTTCTTCATCGCACCGCCTGGCACCGCGTCTTTCACCGTGATTACAACCGTGTCGCCAACGGAGGCGTATCGACGCCGAGTGCCCCCGAGCACCTTGATGCACAGAGCTTCCTTGGCGCCTGAGTTGTCGGCGATCTTCAATCTCGTTTCGGACTGGATCATGGTCGTAATCCTCTGTCTTTCTCTACTCGCCGCGACCGATCACTTGGCCGCGTGAACCACTCTCACCAGACGCCACCGCTTCTCTTTGCTGAGCGGACGGGTCTCCATCAGCTCGACCACATCTCCGACCTTGGCGGTGTTCTCTTCGTCGTGAGCCTTGTAGCGCTTCGTTCTGCGAATGACTCGACCGTACATCGGGTGTCGAACCAGACGCTCGACGGCGACGACGATCGTCTTGTTCATCTTGTCGCCCACGACGCATCCGGTGCGGGTCTTGCGGAGTGCTCGTTCGTTGGTCGTTTTCATTCTCAACTCTCAGGGGCGTGATCACACACCCTCCGTGACGTCAGCTCTCTGCTTTGGGCAGCTTGTGCTTGCCCCGGTCGTCTTCTCTGAGCAACGTGTGAATTCGGGCGATCTCTCGTCTTGCCCTGCGGATGGCGTGCGGATCTTCCAGCTGGCTATGCGCGGCCATCTGGAAACGAAGATTGAAGAGCTCCTCCCGGAGCTCCGTCAAGCGCTCGTCGAGCTCTTGGCGGGTGCGTTCGCGCAGCTCGATCGCTTTCATTGGGCACCTCCCATCAATTCGCGGGTCACGAATCGGGTACGGAAGGGGAGCTTCATCTGTGCGAGCCTCATCGCTGCCTTGGCCAGATCATCTTCCACGCCTTCCATCTCGAAGAGCATGCGCCCCGGTCTCACCACGGCGACCCAGTACTCGGGGCCACCCTTCCCTTTCCCCATGCGGGTTTCTGCTGGCTTCTTGGTGATCGGCTTGTCGGGGAAGACGCGGATCCACAGTTTGCCGCCTCTTTTTACGTGCCGGGTCATGGCCACGCGAGCGGCCTCGATTTGGCGGCTCGTAATCCATCCACATTCGGTGGCTTGAAGGCCGCAGCTGCCGAAGCTGATCTCGGCGCCGCGGGTCGCCTTCCCCCGCATACGGCCTTTCTGCATCTTGCGGTATTTCGTCCGCTTGGGCATCAACATGACGAGAACTTCCTCTTGCGGTATTGCGGCCTACAACGGGGCCGCTTCCCCCTTGCATATCCAGACTTTGACGCCAATGGTGCCGAAAGTCGTGAACGACGTCACCTGCGCGTAGTCGATGTCCGAACGCAGCGTGTGAAGGGGAACCTTCCCCTCACGGAATGTGTGGGTCCTCGCCATCTCCGCGCCGTTGAGACGGCCGGCGACGCGAACCCTGATCCCCTGAGCGCCGAAACGCATCGTCTGTTGGATCGCGCGTTTCATCGCCCTGCGGAACGAGACTCTCGACGATAACTGCTTGGCGATTCTCTGGGCCACGAGTTCCGCGTCGAGCTCCGCCACCTTCACCTCTTGAATGGTGATGTAGACGTCTCGCCCCGTGATGTGCTGGAGCTCATCGCGAAGCTGGTCGACTTTCTGGCCCTTCTGCCCGATCACCAGACCGGGTCGAGCCGTGTAGATGATCAGGGTGATCCTATTCGACGCTCGCTCGATCTCTAGGCGCGAAAGATCCGCGCTCTCGAGACGTTGCCGAACGTAGGTCCGGATCATCAGATCTTCGCCGAGGTCTTTCGAGAAGTTCTTGTCGTTGAACCACCTCGAACTCCAGGGCACGTTGAACCCGAGTCGAAATCCTGTCGGATGCGTTTTCTGTCCCACGCTCGTGGTTCCTTTCTAAGCCTTCTTACGTTCCGGCTGCGTTCGAGCGGCCACGGTTACCGTAATATGGCTCATGCGCCTCTTGTATGGGTGAATGCGACCACGCGATGCTGGCCGCCACCGTTTCAGGGACGGCCCCTCGTCGACACAGATGCTCTCCAGCACCAGATCTTCGACATCGATCTCCTCGCCGCCTTCGTTGTTCTGCGCGTTGGCTGCGGCGGACCGAATGGTCTTCGCCACCGGAACCGCCGCGGCTCGGCGAGCAAAGTCCAGCGTCACGAGTGCATCGAGGACACCCTTGCCGCGCACCAAGTCCGCGACCGCCCGTGCCTTTCTCGGCGTCACTCGAACATATCGGGCTCGTGCAGTGGCCTTCATCTTCTACTCCAGTACTCCGGCCTTCCGGCCTAACGGATCTTCACGGTGCGTTCGGCCAACTTGCCACCGTGCCCCTTGAAGGTTCGGGTCGGTGCGAACTCACCCAGCTTGTGGCCCACCATGTTCTCGGTGATGTAGACCGGGATGAACTTCATTCCGTTGTGGATGGCGATCGTATGCCCCACGAATGCCGGAGAGATGGTCGTTCGCCGAGACCAGGTCTTGACCACTCGCTTCTCGCCGCTCTTGTTCATCTCTTCGAGCTTGGCCGAGAACTTCGGGTCGATAAAGGGGCCTTTTGAGATTGATCGGGGCATGGTCTACTTCCGTCGCTTCACGATGTAGCGGTTCGATTGCTTGCGCTTCTTGCGTGTCTTGTACCCCTTGGCGGGCATGCCCCAGGGTGAGCAGGGGTGGCGCCCTCCGGAGGAGCGACCTTCGCCGCCGCCCATCGGGTGGTCTACCGGGTTCATCGCGACCCCCCGCACGTGCGGGCGGCGGCCCAGCCAGCGACTCTTGCCGGCCTTGCCGATCGAGATGTTCATATGGTCGCTGTTGCCCACAGCGCCCAGCGTCGCGGTGCATCTGATCGAGACTTTTCGGATCTCGCCCGAAGGTAGTCGCACCAGCGCATACGCTTCCTCTTTTGCCATGAGCACCGCACCGGTTCCCGCCGATCGGGCGATCTGCGCACCGCGTCCGGGGAAAAGCTCGAGATTGTGCAGCACTGTGCCCTGGGGAATTCGCCCGAGCGGCAACGCGTTGCCCACACGTAGCGGCGCCTCCGGACCCGACTGGATCGTATCGCCCACACCGATCTCCGACGGAGCAACGATGTAACGCTTCTCCCCGTCGGCATAGACGAGCAGTGCGATCCGCGCGGAACGATTGGGATCGTACTCCACGCTGACCACCTTGGCCGGCACTCCCGCCTTGTTCCGCTTGAAGTCCACAATCCGGTAGCGGCGCTTGTGGCCGCCACCGCGATGTCTGGCCGTGATCCGACCGTGGTTGTTCCTGCCCCCGCTCTTCTTGAGCGGAGAGAGCAGCGACTTCTCGGGCGTCGATCGCGTGATCTCTTCGAAGCTCGAAACCGTCTTGTAGCGCAGTGACGGTGTCGTCGGCTTGAATGTTTTGATTCCCATGCTCTTTCTCGATTCACGACGCGCTTCTAGGCGCCTTCGAAGAACTCCAGCGCGTGGCCTTCAGCCAGAGTCACGATCGCCTTCTTCCAGTTTGGGCGCCGCCCGGCTCGAATCCGCACGCGCTTCATCTTGCCGAGGCGGTTCATCGTGGCGACCTTCGCGACACGCACGTCGAAGATCTCCTCGATCGCCCTCTTGATCTGGATCTTGTTGGCGTTGACCGCCACTTCGAATAGGTACTTGTTCTCGGTTTCCTTGATGTGCGTTCCCTTCTCAGTCAGAAGAGGGCGCACGATCAGCTCTCGGTGGTCCATTACTCACCCCCCTCATCGCTGGTTTCGAGGACGGCGCGGACTTCCGAATCACCGTCAACATCTCCGACGTCAC
>CAZFNT010000121.1:0-1679 GCA_964520315.1 uncultured Gemmatimonadota bacterium | reverse complement strand
GAGCACCTGCTCGGCGTGCAGCACCTGATGGGCGTTCGTCTCTTGGTAGCGATTGATCACCAGCCCCTGGATATTGCGTGACGCTCTGAGAATCTCCGGCGACACGGTATCGAGCAACAGAAGAACCCGCTTGCCACTCCATCCGAGATTGCTCAGCAGCGTGGCCATCTCGCGGGTCTTTCCTGTGATCTCGGGCAGCGCCTCAAGCACGCGCAGAGTGCCGTCCTCTGTGCGCGAGTCCAGGGCGATCTTCGTCGCCAGTCGCCGCATCTTCCTCGGAATCTGATAAGAGTAGTCGCGCTCGGTCGGCGGGAACGCGCGTCCGCCGCCACGCCACTGCGGGGCACGGATCGTACCCTGTCGGGCTCGGCCTGTGCCCTTTTGCTTCCAGGGCTTGCGCCGCCCGCCGGCAACCGCGGAACGGTTCTTCTTGTGGACCGATCCCAGGCGCTTGTTCGCCTGGTACATCTTGACGGCCTCATAGACCAGGTGATTCGCACCGTGAACCGGGCCGGAGAGCAGATTCATCTGAGTGGATCCGCTCTCTTCGCCTTGGGCCGTGACAATTTTTACCTCCGCCATCGCTTCGCTCCTATTTCCGGATCAACAGGATGCCGTTGCGGGGGCCGGGAACGGCTCCGCGGACCACCAACACGTTCCGATCGGTGTCGACCCGAACGATCTCGATATTGCGGACCGTCACTCGGGCATCACCCATGTGGCCGGGCAGCCGGCGCCCCTTGAAAACCCGGGCGGGATAAGCGGCCGAGCCGAGAGATCCAGGAACTCTGTGGGACCTGTTGCCGTGCGTCTCATCGCCGCCGCTCATCCCATGACGTTTCATCACCCCCGCGAAGCCGCGTCCTTTGCTCCGCCCGGTGACCGACACGCGATCGCCTTGCGAAAAGAGCTCGACCGAGAGCTCTTGGCCGATCTCGTACCCGGCTGGATCGTCGACATGGAACTCGCGCACGTGCCGCGGAACGGGAACGCCCGCCTTGGCAGCCTGCCCGGCCTCTGGCTTGCGAACGCGCGACTTCTTCTTCTCGCCAAAGCCGACCTGGATGGCGCTATAGCCGTCGCGCTCTGACGTCTTCTTTTGAACGACCGGGCAAGGCCCGGCCTCGATCACGGTCGCGGGGATCGACTCACCGGCCTCGCCAAAGACCTGCGTCATTCCGATTTTGCGACCAATCAAACCACTCATAACCGCCTCCCGGGTTGGAACGCGTTTCAGCGCCCTCGACCCGCCTTGGGAAAGCGTGGCGCGGTGCACCACGCTCAGGAGCTCAAAACCCTCAGACTTTGATTTCGATATCGATTCCAGCCGGCAGATCCAGCTTCATCAGCGCATCGACAGTGGCGGGAGTCGAGTCCAGGATGTCGATCAAGCGCTTGTGTATTCGCACCTCGAACTGCTCCCGCGATTTCTTGTCGACGTGCGGACTGCGATTGACCGTGTAGACCGTACGCTTGGTCGGCAAAGGCACCGGTCCGGAGATGCGCGCTCCATTGCGGCGCGCTGTCTCCACGATGCGTGTGGCCGACTGATCCAGCGTCTTGTGGTCGTAGGCCTTCAGCCGAATGCGAATGTCTTGGCTCGCCATTCCAACCTCCGCCCTATTCGTGGATCTTGGTGATGACGCCGGCTCCGACCGTGCGCCCACCTTCTCGGATGG
>CAZFNT010000120.1:1392-9559 GCA_964520315.1 uncultured Gemmatimonadota bacterium | reverse complement strand
GGTGAACAAGAAGGCCCCGGCCGAACGGAGTCAGCCGGGGCCTCGAAGCCGATCAACTATGATCGTTCCTGATCAAGAGTCGTTCCGGAAGTGGAAAAGCGCCGTCTGCGAGTCGATGCCGGAGACGAAGGTCGCCGTGTGGCGGACTCGGTAACGACCACCGAGCTCGCTGCCCACAAGCGTCGTCGATGCGGGGTAAGTGCTCGATCCGCCCGGCGCCAGAACCTCGCTGCCGCTGAAGACAGTCACGTCTTCATCGCTCACCCAGCCCTGCGCGGCGTGGCTGAAGCGCTCGACATGGGCAGTCAGTGTCGAGAGAGTCTGGCTGACTCCACCGGTGTTGGTAACGCTCACGTCCCAGCTCACGGTTCCGCCGCCGACGATCTTCCGAGCGGGTGTTCCCGCGCCGGAGGTCGGCACCGACACCCGTGCGCCAGTCGCGGTGGTAACAACAGTCGCGTCATCGGCCGCGGTCGGTGTTCCACCCGCTGAGATCACGGTCGAGGTCTCGAAAGTCGTAGGTGGAACAATGCCGGGGATCGGCACGGTAGCCAGGGTCGAGTAGGCGTAAGACGAGGGGAATGAGACGCTGCCCGAGAAGAAGGGGTAACTGCCGGTCGGTGGGCCCAGGTATTCCAGATCGACGGCGTCGAAAGCGACTGTGCTAGCGCTTCCGTTCGTGATCGTGACATATTCGGCCCAAGTGTCGCCCGGGCCGACGATGTCGTCGTGCTGCACGATCTCGATATTGAAGGCCACCTCGTCCAGATCGGCGTCATCGCGCGGCTGGATTCGGAAAGAGCCGAAGGCATAGCCCACGGCACCGGTCACGTCGACCGCGTCGCCGATCGCCGGCACATACGAAGAGGCCAGGGTGCTCTTCACCATGGCGCTTCCAGAGCCGTCGTCGATGAACCACTCGCCGAATCCGTTCATCGTATCGGCCGCCACCGCGTCGTTGACGGTGACGACGACGCCCTCGAGCGCCTCGTCGTTGATCGCGGTCGACGGCACCATGAGAGGCTTCACGTCGATGGCGGTCGATGTGAGAATCATGACGCAATCGTGCATGTCCTCGATATCTTCCGCCGCGAGCACCTCGGTCTCGCCGTAGTACTCATCGACCACGCCGCCCACCTCGACCCAATCGCCCTCGGCCACCACTGCCGGACCGGAAGGTGCGAACACCTTGATCCCTTCCCATGGTGCTGCCGCGGCAGTCTCGGCGAGGTAGAAATAGGAGTCGCTCAAAGAGCCACTGCCGGTCGTCACGTAACCCGCGACGTTGACCGCTGCGCCGTCATAATTCGAGTCTCCACCCGATGTCGTATCGCTCTGGATCGTCGAGATATCGGTGAAGGTCTCGACGACATATTCGTAGAGCCACGTATCAGCGGAGTTGTCACCGAGATCGGTCGCCAGCACCTTGAAATAGACGGTAAAGCCGGCCGGGAGCGGTGTGAGATCCCCGGAGTAAGTGTCGCCAACAGTGTTGGCCATGGCTGTCGTGTCGAACACGACACCGCCATCGAGCGAGAGTAGAAGTGACACCTCGTCGATATTGTCGTCGACAACGTCGGCCGTGACGGTCACTGTTTCAAATGCCTCCGGAATGCAGGGCGAGTAGGCCAGATTCGAGATCGTCGGAGGGGCATCGGTGTCGATCGTTCCGGGGCTGGGCGCGGCGTGCACGCTCCAGTTTCCGGCGATCGACAGGTCTTCCGACGTTTCATCGTGACCGGCGATTCCGTTTCCGCCCGAGGTGGTCTCGGCCGACTCGTCGAAGGGGAAGGCGCGTGCCGCGGAGAAGCCGAAGTCGTGCGGCTGACCGGCCGAGCCGTTCAGGTCGACGGGAGCCTGGCTCGCCACGGGCGTGTCGTCCAGATAGGGGGTCGCGATCGCGTCTACGTCGGGGCCGTCCTTCGAGAATCCGGTCTTGTCGACCGCCTCCACCAGATCGCCCCACACGGCATAGTCCACGTCGGCGACCAGATCGGTCGTTCCGTCCCAATGAAAGAGCACGATCATCTCGCCGGAGTTGCTGAGACCGGCGCTGGCGCCGATCAGACCGCCGGGATCGACCATGTCGGCTATGCCGTCGGTGCCGCCGGAGACATCGTTGATCTCGTAGTCGGGAAGGGAGCCGTACTCCGCCGTGAAGTCCGCATCATCGTGCAGTGAGATCACCGCGAAGGAGCCCGCGGCGATGGTGGCGCCGGCGGGGAAACGGGCCAGGAAATCGGAGCTCGATGTTGTTACGGTGCCATCGACCAGATCGATGTAGCGGTTGTCGTTGCTGGCGACGGCGTCGGTCAAGTAGTAGTCGTCGAGAGCGACGGGCGACGCGGTTGGGTTCACGATCTCGATGAACTCGCCGGCCGTCGGCGTTACCACGAACTCCGTGATGAGCAGGTGGTCGAGGGCGTTCGCGGCGCTCACCGCGGGTCCGAGGGCGAGCGCGAGCCAGATTTGGCTTTGCATGTTGGTCTCCAGGACTAGTAAGGGGACGGGGCGCGACGGGCGACGTCTCGCGTGTCTGTCGCGGTTGATGCGAACCGGTCCCCGATCGGATTCAGAACGCATATGCTAACGCAGACGCCAGGGGGGTTCTCGTGGATTCCTGGCTCGAGGGTCGATACACTGAGACGATGAGATGGCCACCCCGAGGGGATCGCGACGGCTGGTTCGTAGCCCTGGCGCTCTTCCTCGTCGCTCTTGGGCTGCGTTCGCTCGCCTGGCACGGCCATCTCGGATACGCGATCTCTCTGCTCGCTGCGTCGGAGAACCCGCTCGCCAACTTCGGGGGCGAGAGCGGCGAGAGGGAAGGGCTGGCGATCTACCTGATCTACTGGCTCTTGGGGCGGCTCTTCGATCCCGGTGGCGGCAACATCGTTCCGCAACAACTGGTTTCGTTCCTTTCCTACTGCTCCATCACGCCCGCGCTGTATCTGCTCTGCGCCCAACTCGGGCGCCCATGGTCCGGCGCCGCCGGCGGACTGATCTATGCGGCGCTCCCGGCCTCTTATGTCGATGCAGGCGCGGTCAACTACGTCGGCTTCTATGTTGCATTGACCTACTGGGGATTCTGGCTGCTCCTGCGTGCCGTTCGGGGCCAGAGAAGCTCCGTGGCACTCGGGGCCGCATTGGCGATCGGCACGGGCATACTCGTACGGGTCAGCGCCTTACTCGTTCCGATCGTGATGGTAGGTGAGCTCATTCGGGCCCGGAGCGCGCGGTGGGCGAGGGTATTCGCGTCGGTACTCCTGCCGGTTCTTCTGTTCTGGCTGGTCTCCGTTGGAGGGCCGGCATCGTACCTGAGCTACCGAAAGCGGGAGAACCTGGCCTTTGCGTTCGAGCTGAACGACCCGGCTCAGCTCGAGCTCACGATTCACCGTTTTTCGGAGCGCGCGGGGCACATCGTGACGGAGCTCTTCGCATCGGCCGGGGCCGATTCGACAGCGGGGCTGATCGGACTGATATCGATCGCCTGCATCCCCCTTTTCGCGGGGCGAGGCTGGCGGGCGCTCGCCGTTTTCGCGTGGATCGACTTCGCTCTATTCGCCAGCTACACAGTCGACGACCTCTATGCGCAGCATGTGCTCCCCTTGCTCTCGGCTTTTCTCCTTCTGCCCTTCGAGATGCTCGTCTCAGCCTGGATTCGCAAGAAGTGGCTTCGCGCAACTCTCCTCGCCTCGGTCGCGCTGCTCCTGGTTGTGCAGAAGCTCCCCCGATCGCTGGCCGCGGCAGCTGAGCTCGGTACGGAGGCATTTCGGTCGGACTTCGAAGGGCCGATGTATCCGCATCTCTTGGTGGACGAATGGTTGATCGAAATCGAGGCTCCCGAGGCCGATCGAATCCTGGTTCCAAATCGAGATGTCTGCTACGGCTGGCGCAGTGGCACGCGCGTTCTGGCGCTTTCCGACTCGATGGATCCCCAGAGTGTGGACGAAGCCACTCTCTGCGAGCTACTCGAGGTAGCGGGGATCGACTATGTAGCGGTTCGCTCGTTTGGGCGCTTCGAGGAGTTCCAGCAAGCGCTGCGCATCGAAGGGTTGATCGAAGAAGGTGCCTACGCCATACCCTTCGACGCCCTGGAGTACGATTTCGATGAGTTGGAAGCGCTTCACGCGGATCTCCTCGCCGATCGCCTGGGCTACTTCCCCCCTTCGCTCTTCGCTGAGTACCGTCTCCATCGCATCCTGGCCCGATTCCAGGGTCGTCTTCTCGGCTCGAGCCGCATCGGAATCGAGACAGTGATCCGCTACGGCGACTTCACCGACACTGGCGAGAGCGAGATCCTCGTCTATCGCGTGTTTCGGGAAAGGGCGCCGACACGGCGGGCTGAGATCGCCTGTCACGGCTCATGCTGCGACATCGTGCCTGGTACGCCGCTCCAATTCCGTACTCATCTCCCGATGCGATAGATTGCCAGGTAGCCACACTCAGACAGACCTTCCTCATACAATTCCGCGTACGGCGACATATTCCGTGCGGTATTGCCTCGGTTTCGACAATCCTCGAAGGGTTCGAAATCCTCCAGTACTGGGTTCCCATCGTAGAAGAGGCTCGCTGAGACGAGCAGATAGTCCACATCCCTACTCTCCAGAAGTCCAAGAAGTTCAGAGAACTTTTCGACATCGTTGTTGATCGGTTCGCTCGCAAAGAGCAGCTCATTCTTCTTCATCATATCTACTAGCCATGAATCGTGCTCGTAGAACGCCAGCCGCACTTTCTCATCGAACTCTCCCTCATTGGACTCCGCCCAATCGAGGAAGTAATCCACTGATTGATCGTTGGTCTGAAACGGATTCACGATGGTGTCTCGCATCAAGCGCGAGCCCATGGACCCCAGCGCAAGTGCGCCGATAGCCAGCCCGACCCACGGCTCACTCATCGAGAACTTCGCGGAGAAGGCCCCGAGCAGGATAGAGATCATGAGGATATCGGGCAGAAGAAACCTCGGCGACGGATTCACCGAGAAAGCGGGCACCATGCACCCCGTGTACAAAACAAAGAACATGAAAACAATCGATATCAGAGGGGCTCTTCGACTCGACAACAGAACGAAGACGACACTAGACAGAACAAGCACGGCACCCAGGACCCGTGCTGCTTGCTGCAAAGGGAAAGAGATTCCTTGTGGCATGCTGACAGGAGAGAGAAACCGGAGCAATTGGTCGAGAAATGACAACGAATTCCTCGCCCATTGTGACGCGAACTCGCTCCCGTCAATGCTCTTCACGATATTCCATGCGCCTGTCTGCTCCAAATCTTCCGCGGTGAAGTCGGATGGAGCCGAGAGAGACAGCAAGTGGAAGAAGTTGACATTGTAGAAAGGAGAGGTGTTGCCTTTCAGATTCGAGAGCATCAGAGGCGATATCGTCAAGAACAGCGCGATGAGATAGAAGGTGAAACGCTTTGGGCTGAGCTCGCGCAGTCGCGCGAGACAGAACAAGACAAACAGACAGGGGACGAGCAATCCCGTTGGCTTGGAGAGATAGGCCAGGCCCGAGAATACTCCGGCGAGAATCCAGGGCACCTTCGCCCCATTCCCTGCCTTCTCGGTACGTCTGAAACACCGCGCCGACCAATACAGCCAGCAAACGACAAAGACCAGTAGAAGAGGCTCTGAGGACAGTCGTGTGCTCACCTTTATGAAGATCGAGTTCGTGGACAAGAGCAGGGTTGCGAAGAGCCCTGGAAGGGCACCATAGTGAGAACTGACGAGCAAATTGAGCGCGATCAAGCAGAGCAAGCCGCACGCCAGATTGACCAGCTTGGCGCGCGGATAGAAGTCCCTCATGTCTCGCGCAAGAGGGTAGAGCAGGTACGGCATAACGGGATGAAGAGTTGAGGAAACGCTTGCCATGTGAACCGGTGGCAACAGTTTCGCCCACAAAGGCGCGTCTTGGTACTTGTACGCGTTCTGGAGGAACACTTCCTGATCCGTATGGAACATATCCCTGTTCTCCTGGATGCGGAAAAGCCCGAGAACGAGATAGTTCGCCAAGACGACTACCAGTATGTAGCGGCTTCGCAGGATCGGTGTCTTGTCAAGGCGCATGATCGACGTCCGTCTGAGCGGCTTCGGCTCTCCTTGCTTTCTATTCCGGGGATGGAGGGTCGCGCCGAGAGCTAGCCCGGAGCCTTAGCAACGCGGCGGAATCCGATCCAAGAAACGGGAGGCTCGGGGTCGCGGCCCGCCTCTCGCCAGCCTGACGCGGACGCGATGACCTCGATTCCCAAGTCTTCGTCCCACGCCATCCAGCCCCCGAGGTAGCTCCGGTGCCTATCGAGGTTGTTCCTGATGATGACGAGGAGATCGATGTCGTTCTCGCTCGAAAACCGCTCGAACTCCTCGGGAGAGCCCAAATCGGGTAGCTCGGTCAACGCTCTACCCTCGATTCGCGCAAACCACTGGAAATGGTAGGCGGTGCGCCTGCTGGAGAAGTCCTCGCTCCAGATCACCGTATCCAGCAGGTAGGTCTCTCTCGAGCCGACCGAACTCCGCAAGAACGAAAGAAGCTCCTCCTGATTATCGTCCCGTCTATAGGAGAGGCGCGGGTCTTCGTAATTCCGCGTCCACAAGAGATGCGCCGCATGGGCGATTAGCGCGATGGAAAGCAGAACGACGAGCGCCCCGGATGCTCGGTTGTCTATCGGCTGGAGCGCGCCAGCTAGCACGACGGCTGCATAGAGGTAGATAAATGGGATGAGCGGGAGCAGGAATCTCGGATCGCCCAGAATCTGGTGTACCCAAGAGAAGAGTGTGTAGAAGATAAGGATGTGTAAGCCGACCCACAGAAGCGCCTTGCGTCGCCGCGTGTCGAACGCCGCCCCCGTCAACGCCAAGAGCGCCAAGAGGAAACTCGACACCGTCATCGGTTGAGTGTCGTTCAGCACATCGGCTTCGCTGAATGGGAAGATGGCGTTGTTCATAACACGATGTAGATTCACGGCCTGCTCATGAGCTCCTGCTCTGAGCCGTGTGCCTACATCGGACCAGCTATGGGTCTCAATGTACCGGGAGAACGATACAGGTGTTGTCGCGATCGCATCGCGATCCCATACATCCGCCCAAAGGGAGTTGTTGTTGAAATTGTATATTGGGCTACCGAATGCGATCATATTGCGTACGAGCAGGGGCGAGGCAACCATGAAGAGCGCCGCGAAGAACCCCCAAAAGTCGCGGTTCCTCAGAGCGGAGAAGCGAGAGCCCAGGCAGATCGCCCCGACACACGACGGAATCAGCAGAAGCCCTGATCCCTTCGTAAGGAAAGCGAGCCCCGCGAAGACCCCGGCCAAGCTCCACATGCGCTCGCGCTGAAAACCCTCTACAACGCAGTACCAAGTGAGCAACACCCACAGCAGAAACAGTGGTTCGGCCGAGACCACCGAGCTCAGTCGAATGAAGTTGGCGTTGAAGAGCAGGAAGACCGCCGCAAGTGCGGCGCAGAACTCTCCCCGGCGACCGCGAACCAGAAAGAAGAAAACGAGGAGTGCGATCCAACCTGTCGCCAAAGTGATGAGCTTCGCGTCGGGAAAGAAGCCGATGTCTCGACGGGCGACAATAGAGAGCAGGAGATGAAAAAGCGGATTTTGGTCGGCTTCGAGCCACTGCCCGGTGAACATGTTCCGGAGCCAGGGGAGAGCCCCACCCCCTTCGGCGATCCCCATGGCGGCGGAGAGGTAGGGCTCGGTATCCATCGTGCTCGACTCGTCGGCCATTTGCACGGTCAAGAGCCCCATGGCAAGAAAAGCAAAGGTCAGGGCGGCGGCGAATAGCGCGGCTCGAAAGCGTGCGGCTCTCATTTGCGCATGGTAGCATGGCAAATTACTACAGTGCGAGAGGACCCATGAACCGGAGAGTCGCATCGACCGGACGACCGTGGGCGGGCCGAGCACGAAAGGGTGCGCAATTGGTCGCCCGCGCACTCGTCGTAGTGGCCTGGGGCGGCGTCGCTATCTCGCTCATTCTGGTCGGGGGGAGCTTCACGCGACTCCTGTCCGATTGGCAACGCTTCAAGACGACTTTGGACCCCGCCTTTGTCGTGCCGGAAGATCCGGTCAATCGATACGACTCGATCTTGGGATGGAGGCACATCCCGGGCAAGACGGTTGCCATGGACTCTGTTTTCGTCGGCGAGGGAATAGTCTTCCAGATCAA
>CAZFNT010000120.1:0-1382 GCA_964520315.1 uncultured Gemmatimonadota bacterium | reverse complement strand
CAATTCCAACGGGTTTCGCGGAATCCAGGATTACTGTCGAAAGATCCCGGAAGGTCGCTCGAGGATCGTCATCGTAGGAGATTCCTTCACTTTCGGGTTCGTCCGATTCGAAGACACGTTTGGCGCACGCATCGAGACAATCGACCCCCGCTACCAGATCGTAAACATGGGTGCCTGCGCCTACGGAGTGGACCAGATGTTTCTCTGGTATGGCGAGGACGGCATCAGCTTTGACACCGACTTGGTGATCGTTGCGATCATGGAAGATGACATCCGGCGGGCTCGTTCCGACAGATGGAGCTCGGGGCACGGACGACCTCTCTTCCGATTATCGGAAGGCGATCTCGAACTCACCAATGTGCCGGTTCCGCGGCGGATTCCGCCGGGCACCCGAAATGTGCGTCCTTCCGATGTCGTCCGTTTTCTCCGCCTGCGCCGAGGTTTGTCGCCCTCTCGACCGGGATCGGAGGATGTTCCCTACCAAGTGCTCCGTTCGTTTCGGGATCTCGTCGAGGAGATGGGCAGGGCGTTCCTGATCGTCTATCTTCCGACCCACGCCGATTTCGAGGAGGGCGCTCCGATCCGTAGCGGCATCTTGGACCGCTGCGACGAGCTGAGCCTGCCGGTACTCGATCTCAGCGAATGGATGGAGAGGCACATCGTGAATGATGACCGCGAGCTTCTGCGAGAAGACGGGCACTACAACAAACGCGGGAATGTCCTCGTGGCCGAGGCGATCGTGCGATATCTGAATCGTCAAGGCGTCTCGAAGAAACCGAACACCGGCGCCGGGCCGGCGGGGTAGGTCACGGGCCAATCGGCTCGCCATTCCCCTCGGCGAGAAGGGTGGTTCCGGCTGCGAAGCGCGCTTGGTGCGAGGCCTTCGCGGAACCCGTTCAACAGGACCGTGCTCGGCGCGGTGCTGATGTTCCCCCTCCACGGCACGAGCCGTGTGTCCTCCCTTCCCGTCCAACCCCCGTCGATACTCGAGTTGTCGATCTGGACAATGCCACCGATCTCATCCGGCCGATCCGCCCAGAGAACACAGTTCGTCAGAGTCCACGATCCGCTCGCCGCTTCTGACGCGATCCCGCCCCCCGGCAGATCGGAACGGTTCCCGACTATGGAACAGTTGCGCAGAGTGCCCTCACCTAGCGCGCGAACACCTCCCCCGGCGCCCCCAGCCGAGTTTCTCGCGATCAGGCTGTTGGCCAACCACACTTTCGAGCCCCGATCGACGAAGAGTGCACCTCCGTCGCCCCCCGCACGGTTTTCGAGGAACATGCAGCTCCAGAAGCGAGGCTTCGATCCCGGCCCGCAGTAGACCGCACCACCGAGGGAATCCGCGCGACTGAGCTCGAACACACAGCGCAGGAAAGTGG
>CAZFNT010000119.1:4732-9635 GCA_964520315.1 uncultured Gemmatimonadota bacterium | reverse complement strand
CGCTGCAACGATTTTCAGCGCATCGACATCGAGGCCGGAGTCCGTTTCGTCGAGACCGCACTCGCCGGCGGAATCGATGTCACCGACGAAGAGGTTCGCGCCTACTACGACGCGAATCCGATCGAGTTCAAGCGCGCCGAGTCGGTGCAACTCCGCCAGATCGTCGTGGGCGTCGCGAAGGGAGCCGCGGCCGAAGAGCGAGCGGAGGCCCGCGCCTCGGTCGAACGTGCCCGCGAGCGCGTGCGGACCGGTCAAGACTTCGGAGAGGTCGCGCAAACCCTGTCGACCGATGCGAGCGCCGCGCTCGAGGGCAAGATCGGCGACGTGACGCTCGAGGAGCTCGTACCCCCTTTGCGGGATGCGGTGGCCGACCTGCCGATCGGTGAGCTTTCTCCGGTCGTGAAGAGCCGCTTCGGCTATCACATACTCCTCGTAGATGCTCGCCAGCAGGCGAAAGAACTGTCGTTCGTCGATGCCGAAGAGATGATTCGCCAGCAGGTCGTGGACCAGAGGAAGACGGCACGGCGAGACCAATGGATGAAAGGCCTCAGGGCCGAGGCACGGGTCGAGCTCCTCTCGGTCGATCTTGTCGGGGGCGGAACCGGGTGATCACGAACGCCCTGCTCGCTTTGGCTCTGCTGGGCGCGCCGGGCGTGGCGAGCGCGCCCTGGGTCGAGAGCGATCGGATCTCTGCGGTCGCACTCGATGACGATGCTGCCGCTGTCGGAGTAAACCCGGCCGCACTCGCCGCCGGCAGAGGGCCAAGCCTCGAGGGATCGTTCGGTTTCGGCGCCCATGCGGGAGAAATCGCCCTGCGCGCCAACGCCGGGCTGCTAGGGGGCTTCTCCTTCTCCCAGAAGGAAGATGGACGCCGGCGCAGCTACGCCTGGAGTCGCGGATTCGGGTCGCCTGGCGGACTCGCCTGGGGTTTGACCTATCGATGGGGCGATGGCGCGGATCCCGGGCGAACGACCCCAGGCATCGACCTCGGGCTCCTACTGCGTCCCAGCGCTTACCTCTCTCTCGGCGCGACCGCCTGGTCCCCGCTGGACGGCCTTCCCGGTGCGCGCGCCGGTCTGGCACTCCGCCCCCTCGCCGGCGCGCGCCTGGAGCTCTTCTCCGATATCGTCTGGCGCCGAATCAACGACGATCTCACGCATGTTCTGGGAGCGTCGGTCGAGCCGATCGCGGGCGTCGAGCTCAGGGGCGCCTGGGAAGGAGACGATGCCCGAGCGCAGCTTCGCCTTCGCGGCACTCACTTCGCACTCGCCCTAACGGCGGAGCGCCCCGAAGCGGCCGAACCCGGTCGCCCACGAGATGGAGCCGTACTCTGGAGGCTCGATTCCCGCCGCTCCCCGCCGATGCTGCGGCGCCGAGGATCCCGAGTAGCCGAGATCGACATCAGCGGGACCATTAGAGAAGAGCGCCCGGATCGAATCTGGCTTCCCGACTCCGACCGGAGCTCGCTCCACGACTTGAGCCGGGCGCTCGATGCAGCTCTCACCGACCCCGAAATCTGCGCCATCTATCTCGACGTGGGCGCTTTTCGGATGGGGCTGGGTGCGATTCAAGAGCTACGCACTCAGCTCGCCGACGCCGCCTCCGCGGGCGGCAAGCCGATCGTCGCTGGGCTTCGGGTGCCGACCCGCTCCGGCTACTACCTGACCAGTGTGGCCGATCTCGTAGTCCTCCCCCCGGCCTCGACGCTGGAGCTGCCGGGTGCCGCCGCCGAGGTGCTCTTCTTCGGTGGAGCATTCGAGCAATTCGGCATAGAGGCCGATTTCGAACGGATCGGCCCCTACAAATCGGCGGTCGAGAGTTACACGCGGCAGGGAATGTCGGAACCCTTCCGCGAGCAGCTCCAGGAACTCCTCGGCAATGTCGATCGCAAGATGCTCGACGATATTGCGTCATCGCGAGGCATGACCGTAGAAGATCTCGAGATGGCGATCGGCGAAGGCTTCATACCCGCGCCGGTCGCTCTGGAGCGAGAGCTCGTCGATCGACTCGGGGATCGCGAGACCGCGATCGGAGCGGCTCGGCGGCTCGCCGGTCGCGATTCGACCGACACGAAGACCGTCGACCCGGCCTCCCGCCGGTACAAAGACCGCAATTGGTCCACGCCTGATCCCGTCGTGGCGGTGCTCATCGCCGCCGGCAACATGGTTCAAGGTGAGAGCCGCGACGAGCTGATCTCTGGCACCCGGCTGCTCGGATCGCGCACTATCGTCGCAGCACTGGCCGCGGCCCGAGATGATCACGACGTGGCCGCTCTCGTGCTCCGAATCGACAGCCCTGGGGGCTCCGCGTTGGCCGCCGACGAGATCGCACGCGAGGTCGATCGGCTCCAGGCCTCCGGCAAGCCGGTGGTCGTCTCGGTGGCCAGCGTCGCGGCGAGCGGCGGGTACTACATCAGCGCCGGAGCCGATCGAATCATCGCGAACCCATCGTGCGTCATCGGATCGATCGGCGTCTACTCCGGCAAGTTCGTCTTGCGTGGGCTCTACGAGAAGCTCGGCCTGCGCAAGGAGAGGGTCGACACCGGGCGAAACGCCTCCTTCTACTCCGACTTCAGCCCCTTCACCGACGCCCAGCGCAAGCTGCTTCGCGACTCCAACGAGCTCTTCTATGAACGATTCGTGAACCGCGTCGCCGAAGGTAGGGATCTCTCTTTCGACGAAGTCGATGCCGCCGGTCAGGGGCGGGTGTTCACCGCCGAGGCCTCTCGCGATCTCGGCCTGATCGACGAGATCGGCGGGCTCGATGACGCCCTGGATCACGCCGCGGGCCTCGCCGGTATCGCCGGCTTCTATCGCATCGAGTTTCTTCCGGCGCGGCGCGGGCTGGTGGAGCTGGTCCGCAAAGCCGGGGCCTCGACACGACTGCCCGGTCTGAGCTACTGGGCCAACACAGAGAACTTCCGCCTCCTCAGTCCGATCGCTCTGGAGCTGCGATGACGCAAGTGGTGCGCTTCTTGGCCCTCGCCCTGCTCGCTTCATTGGCGGTCCAAGTGCCCGCGCGAGCAGACGCCTCCGCCGACTCATCCGATACCGGCGGTGGCCTCGAGTGGGCCCTACAGCCGCTCCTCTCCTGGACCGCCGAACAGGGGCTCGGGGCCGGCGTGCGCGTCTATCTGATCGGGCCGCCCCCCGCGCTCTCGCGCATTCAAGCACAGGCTTTCGCCGCACGGCACGATTTCTGGAGCGTCCAGCTCGCCTACCGCAGCTATCGCTTGATGGGCACCCGCGTCACGATGCGCAGCTTCCTGCTCTTGGAGGACGACGAGAGCTCTCGCTTCTTCGGCGTCGGCAACGATTCCGCGCTCGACGACGAGGTTCGCTTCGGCCGCAATCGCTTCACGATCGCGATCGAGCCCGGACGCCGTTTCGGAGCGGGCTGGGAGGCTCGTCTGCGTCTGCGGCTCGCGGGCGAGGGGCTGGAGTTCGATCCCGACCCGACCGAGGCAGGCGGCCGCAGATTCGCGTCCGGCGAGACACTGCGCACGGTGATCGCGGCGGTGCTTCAGCACGATCGGCGCGATGAGGAGTGGGCGCCGGCGCGCGGGAGCCTGGCTCGACTCGAGCTGGGGCGCTCGCTCGGTCCCGACTTGACGTACTGGCGTTGGCGCGCGGAGCTGCGCGCCTACCACCGGATCGTGTCCCATCTCGTGCTGGCGGGGCGACTCGAGTTCGACGCGCTCAGCGGCGACGATCTTCCATTCTACGTCATGCCGATCTATGGTGGAGCGACCCATGGACGGGGACAGTACGCGGGGCGTTTCCGTGACCTGGCGCGACGCAGTGTCGCCGCGGAGCTGCGCTGGGATCCGCTTCCACGCGCCGGATTCGTGGCCTTCGTCGATGCGGGAGAGGTTGCACCGGGCCTGTTCGAGCCCGCCCCCGGTCGAATCCACACCGGAACCGGCTTCGGTCTGCGTTTCACTCCCGGTCCCCCGGGCCTGATCGCTCGTCTCGATTTCGGGTACGGAGGCGAGGCCGAGGGGCTGCATATCTACATGAACTTCGGTCACGCTTTCTGACGGCCGCCACAAATAACTTGCTGGCATCCACTTGCACCTGCGGTCCCGTGCCGATCGTGCGCCCGGAAAACCCAACTCCACCGGTCGCTTTTTCTGACAAAGGGGCCTTGACCAGTGGATCCCCGCCTACTATCATGACGATGTCGCCCGGGTATCCTACCCATTTTCCCTACCACACATCCTACCAATGCTCCCACCCGGGCGACACTATTCACGGGGCGCCTCGCCGCAAGACGAGGCGTCCCGTTTCTTTTGATGGCCCATCCATGATCCGCCTTCCGGCCGATCGTCTCGGTGTCGACGCGGTGGCTGTCCGCGCGCTGCACAAAGCGTTTTGGCTGACGACGCGCCGTGTCGATCGTCGCCGCAGAGTCGGGCGTTGGGGGCTTCGTCTCCTTTTCTTGGCGGCAGGCGTCCAGGCGTCGATCCATGTCGATGGCACTAGCGCGGGAGACGCGGCGGCACTTCTATACCTCGCGGCCTACTTCCTTCCTCTCGTTCTGCTGGACCACGCCGCCGTCCTCTCGGAGTCCGATGATGTCCGTCGCATCGGTCATCTCCCCGTTCGCAAGGCGACCTACTATCTCGCCCGCTTGACCACCAGCACGCGGGTTCTCGCTCCGATGCTCGCCGTCTTCGTTCTGCCGGCGGTGATTCGTGCCCCCGTCCACGTCTTCGCCTACGCAATCGCCGGCGCAGCTCTCGGCACGGCGCTGCTCATGGTCGCAAACGGTGTCCAGCGGTGGTTCGCCAGCGACGGGGGGCGCACCAGCGCCCAGCGACGCCTGGCTCTTCTCCAGGCCGCCACCATGCTGCTATACATCGGCGGCATCGGCGGACTGCGTCGACTGCTCGGTCAGGGCG
>CAZFNT010000119.1:0-4722 GCA_964520315.1 uncultured Gemmatimonadota bacterium | reverse complement strand
CACCCTGGCAACCAACCTGGTGGTTCGCCTCGCTCGGCAACCCCCTGCGACCAGACGCATCGGCGGCGGCTGGTTTCGCGGCGCTCCTATTGGCAGCGGCCGGCGCCTTTCTGGCCTTCCGTCCCAACACCTCTCGCGCCTTCTCCCCTCGCCGCGCGAGCGCCCCTCGACGGGCGATCATCGCCAAAGGTCGCCCGAGAGCCGTGCAAGCCCCCGGCTTCGTCCTCCGGCGCCTCTTCCCCGGAATGCGAGGCGCGGCGGTCGGCCGCTTGCTCGTATCGCACATTCGACACGACCCGCGCGTCTTCGCGCAGATCGCCGCCATCGTACCCGCCTCCGTACTGATCCTCTTCGGAACACTGGCCGGCGTCGAGTTGCAGGATCCCTTCCTGATCTCGGGCCAATACACCACCTGGGGCGTCCTCTACGCCTACGTACTGCTCGTCTACGTCATCCTCTGCGACGGAGTCGCCCGATCATCGAACGCCTCGGCGGCCTGGGTATTCCGGGCAGCCTGCGTCGATCCAGCCCAACCCTTCGAGCAGGTTCAGCGCCTGATGCGCGTCTTGGTGTTCTGGCCCTATCTCCTCGCCCTGAGCGCATTCCTGATGCTGCATCACGGTCACCCGACCCACGCCCTTCTGCACGGCCTCGTCCTCGCCCTCGCCGCCGAGGTCGTGGTCAGCCTTCTGCGTGCCCTTCGGCCGCGGCACCCTTTCAGCGACGAGCTCGGCGGCGGCGCCCAACCGGTCCGCCTCCTCTCTCGCAACCTCCTCATCGCCGCGGTCGGCTCGCCCCTGCTCCTGATCGTTCACCGATTCGGCCTGCGCTTACCCTGGGCGTACGCCGCCGCCCTGTTCACGCTGACCTTGCTGGCGGCATCGCTCTCCCGACTGGCGACGGAGCGTGCGCGGGCCGAGCTAGGTCGCGTCGAGGCCTGAGAGCTTCAGCGCGCCGGTGAGATCAGATGCGACGACTCATCGAACTCGTTGCGCAAGACCTTCTCGAGCTTCGAATCGCCCTCCAGGCGCAGAAGCGCTTCCACCACGTCCGTATCTAGCTTCTTCCCGGCGAGACCCTGCATCGTCGACATCGCCGGAGCGATCGGGGTGACGCGCGGGCGGTGCGGGCGCGGCGTGGTCAGCGCATCGAAAGTGTCCGCGGCGGCCACGATCCGAGAGGCCACGGGAACCTGCCGGCTCACCAGTTGATCCGGGTAGCCCGATCCGTCTTCACGCTCGTGGTGCCACCGCACAATGTTGGCGATATCGTCGAGATCGGGGACCTTCCGGATGATCCGGTCTCCCCGATCCGGATGCCCCTGCACGATCCGCATCTCATCCTCGCTGAGGCCGGTCGTCTTCGTCAGCAGAGCCTCGGGCATCCCGATCTTCCCCACATCGTGCAGAAGTCCCCCATACTTCAAAGTCTCGAGCTCCCGGCCGATAAGGCCGAACTGCGTCCCGATCATCACCGAGATCGAGCTGACACGCCTCGAGTGCTCATAGGTCGGAAAGTGCTTCGCCGCAATCGCGGACGAGAGAGAGAGCAGAACGCCCCGCACGACCCCGCGAAAGCGTTGAATCTCCTCTTCGAGCGCGTGAAAGGGGTTCTCGATCCCCGCCATCTCGCGCTCGACGTCCCGCAAGACGTCTTGCAGCTCTTTGTCAGCGTAGTCCGACATCTTTCGAGCGACCGAAGGGAAGAAGGTGAATACGATGAGCCCGCCTCTTCTTCAATTCGGCAGATCTTCCATCGAACCTGAGAGATGTAGCTTCGAGCGTTAGACCTCGATATGCATCAGATCGATTCCCAGCCTGCGCGCCACCTCGAAGCTCCGCTCGTCCCGATAGAACTCGCCGTAGTACACCCGCTTGAGCCCCGCGTTCGCGATCAGTTGGAAGCAGTTCCAACACGGGCTCGCGGTGATGTAGATCGAACCGTCCTGGATCATGACTCCGTTGCGCGCAGCCTGCAGAATCGCGTTCGCCTCGGCGTGAATCGTCGCGATGCAATGCCCATCGACCATGTCGTGCCCGACATCGTCGCAGTGGGGCATGCCCCGAATAGAGCCGTTGTAGCCGGTCGACAAGATCGTGCGGTTCCTCACAATCACCGCGCCTACATGCTTGCGATCGCAGGTCGCGCGGGTCGCCACCTCGCGGGCGATGCGCATGAAATAGCTATGCCAATCCGATCGTCTCTTGGTCAAGGGACTCCCTTTGGGCTTTCGATTCCAGCCATGATACCCACAAAGTGCCCCAACACGGAGACCGCCCCCGAAGACTCTCCTCGGGGGCGGCCCGTCCCGTTCCCTGCCGGTAGCAGGTCTTGGTGGCGCTCTCGGCGCCCGGGTAGTGGCCATCGCTGAGGCGACCACCGCCCTTGATTCCGCGGCGCCTTGTTCGGTCGGCGCTCGCTTCCGCAGCGGTGCATGTGGCGTGCCATGAAGCACGATTCTCCGCAACCAGTTGCCATATCAACGATATGGGGCGATCCTAGAGTTAGATGGAAACCGGCGATGCGCCCGGATCGACGACGGGAGTGGACGATTCCACTGCGCCGGTGACCACGGAGGTTGTCGCATGACCTGGGACGTCCCTCAGAACGAAGCTTGGCGCGGAGATCGCCACCGAGACGAAAGCTCTTGGCGCGGAGATCAGCCCCCCGAGTTTCCCAGAGATGCCGAAGACCCGCCGCCGAAACGTCCGATCCCCCGCCTCGAGACGGTCTATCGCGCGCCCAGCCCCGCAATCGCCGACCTGATCCGCGGCCTGCTCGACGACCATCACATTCCCCACGTGCGACTCGCCGACGCAGCCACCGGCGTTTTCGGAGTCCCGCAGCATCTCGACATCGCCGTCCCTGAAGGCTTCGGTCAAGAGGCCCTGGCCCTCATTAGGGAGTTTGTGGATGAGCGCGCGGGGATCCCCCCGACAAAGCCGAATGCGCATGCTCCAAAGCGCGACCTCCTCCTCCCGGTCAGCGTCGCCCTCGTGGCGGTCCTCACCGCCATTGCCCTCGCGCTCCTCATCGATTGACGCCGCCCGGGCGTTCTGTTTGACTCACTACCGAGTCAATCATGGACGTTCTCGAAACCCGAATCGACCTCGAAGGCGAAGAGTACCGCGCCAACCGCGAGGCGATGCTCGCCCTGGTCACCGAGCTTCGCGGCGAGCTGGACCGTGCCCGGAGCGAGCGCTCCGAGAAAGCCCGCGCGCGCCACGTGCAGCAAGGAAAGCTCCCGGCCCAGGAGCGCCTCGACGCGCTCCTCGATCCTGGCACGCCCTTCCTGGAGATCGCTCCTCTTGCCGCGAAGGGGATGTACGACTCGAAGGTCCACGCGGCGGGGATCCGGGGCGGTATCGGTGTGGTTGAAGGCCGGGAGGTGCTCGTCATCGCGACCGACGCGATGGTCAAAGGGGGCAGCATGTACCCCATGAGCGTCAAGAAATCGATTCGGCTGCAACAGATCGCGATGGAGAACCGGCTGCCCGTGATCAACATGATCGATTCCGGGGGCGCCTACCTGCCGCTGCAATCGGAAGTGTTTCCAGATGCCGACGATGGGGGGCAGGTCTTCTACAATCAGGCGCATATGTCGGCGATGGGGATTCCCCAGATCGCCGCGGTGATGGGCTTGTGCACGGCAGGCGCGGCCTATATCCCCGCCATGTCCGATCACGTCGTGCAAGTCAAAGGTACCGGCGCCATATTTCTGGGCGGTCCCCCCTTGGTGAAGGCCGCGACGGGCGAGGTCGTCGATCAAGAGGCACTCGGCGGAGCGGATCTTCACTGCCGTCTATCGGGTGTATCCGACTACTCGGCCGAGAACGACCACGACGCCATTCGGCAGATCCGGGCCTTGGTTCGCCGGCTTCCCGCGTCGAAGAAGCAAGAGCTTTGCATGCGCGCTCCACGGCCGCCGGTCTACTCTCCCGACGAAATTTACGGCATCGTGCCGACGCGCCTGGGTGTCCCTTACGATGTGCGAGAAGTGCTGGCACGTATCCTCGACGGTAGCGAGTTTCTCGAATTCAAGCCCCTCTTCGGGCCGACGCTCGTGTGCGGCTGGGCGCATGTACACGGCCATCCCGTCGGCATCTTAGGGAACAACGGCGTGCTCTTTTCCGAGAGCGCTCTAAAGGCAACACAGTTCATTCAGCTCTGCGATCGAGAAGGCGTGCCCCTCGTCTTTTTTCAGAACATCAGCGGCTTCATGATCGGCAAGGAGTACGAAGCCGGCGGGATCACCAAGCACGGCCACAAGATGGTCGCGGCGGTCTCGCTCACCCGGGTCCCGAAGTTCACCGTGATCATCGGCGGGTCGTTCGGCGCCGGGAACTACGCGATGTGCGGGCGCGCCTACAAGCCCCGAATGCTCTGGATGTGGCCGAACGCGAGGATCAGTGTCATGGGCGCGGAGCAAGCGGCCAGTGTCCTTGTGACGGTCAAGAACGATCAGTTGGCCCGTGAAGGGCAGCCTCCCCTCTCCGCGGAGGTGGAAGCCGCGATGAAAGACCCGGTAATTCAGATGATCGAGGGCGAATCGAATCCCTGGCACAGTACGGCGAATCTCTGGGACGACGGAATCGTCGACCCCGCCAAGACCCGTGATCTGCTCGGGTTGGCCATCTCCGCTTCATTGAATCAGCCTCTTCCCGAGCGCGCTCCCTGGGGCGTGTTCCGAATGTAAGGGTCGGCGAGGAAATAGCTCCCTAT
>CAZFNT010000118.1:3914-9652 GCA_964520315.1 uncultured Gemmatimonadota bacterium | reverse complement strand
TCGCTCCCCCGCCCGCGCAGGCGACGCAAGCTCCAGTGGCTGCGACCCACGAAGGTGTGGGACCGCGGGTGCTCTTGAACGCGTTCGCGGGAAGGCATGGCGCCGGCACGCCGCTCCCACTCCACCATGAAGCAGCTCTCGATCGCCCTCTTGTTCAGGCTCTCGCCCCGAACGCTGATCTCGAAGAGGCGGCAGCCGCCCACTGCCGAAACCCGCGCCGATCGAACTGAGCCGGATAACTGCGGTAGTGATGCTCCTGGCGCCGCGAGCGCAGCGTCGCGCCAGCCACCCTACGACCCAGTGCGCCGGCCGCCGCGACCCGCACGAGCAACCCCGGCAGCCGCAGGATCGGCACGCGCGCCGGCCGGCAGGCGATCACGTCGTGGCTGATGTCGGCCTGCATCAGGCCGCCGCCCACGAGGCGGTCCAGCTCCTCGCTCGAGAAGCTCTCGGCCAGCTTGCGCACGATCTCGGCGCCGGCACAGAGTGCGCCGCGCGAACGCATGAAGAGCGCCGCGTAGGGCCAGAGCGACTCCGTATCGATCTCGTCGAGAGAGCGGAGCGCGCCCCGAAGTGTGTTCGCCAAGAGCAGAGCGGCGCGGATACCGGCGGCCACGCCGCTGCCGTGGGCGGGGTAGACCTGAGCGGCCGCGTCTCCGAGCAGAGCGTAGCCGGGCGCGACCAGTCGGTCGTGGGGGCGGCGTACCGGGATCAGTCCGGTCCCTCCGAAGAGCTTCTTCCCCGTGAAGCCGATGTCGCGGCGGTACTCCTCGATCAGATCGCGCGAGGCGCTTGCGCCTTTGTGGAGCATCGCACCGCTCAGGAACGAGGCTTGGCGTGCATCGAGATCGATCGAGATATTCGAGATGGCATAGCCGCCCCGCACACCGACCCGCGAAAGGGCGTCATGAGGTCGCAGCCCGCGCTCCTTCATGAAGCGCTCGGCCGCGCTCGGATCATCGATCTCGTAGACTTCTTGGCTCGCGATGCAGAGATCGGCGTCGTCGACCTCGTCGCCGGGTGTTTCCTCGCCCAGCGCCTCGGTGCCGGGAAGGGGGCGGTGCCCTGCCGCATGCACCACGCAACGCGCCCGGATCCGCTCCTCGTCCCCCTCCCGATTTCGCACGACAACCCCGCGCACTCGGCTGTTTTCGACGATCAGTCTTCGCGCATCGGTGTCGAAGCGGGTTCGAACCCCCAGCAAGAGGGCGTTGCGCAAGAGCGCCGCGGTCAACTGGCGCATGTCGATCTCGGCGACCTTGGGGCGTTCGATCGTGAGGCGGTGGCCCGCGGGGCTCTCGATGATGAAGCGGGAGCGTTCGGCGAATCGGATCGGGCTCTTCGCCCCTCCCAAGCCGATGGCGGGGAATAGACGCTCCTCGACGCCGTTGATCCACGGGCGCCCCAGCTTCTCTCGCGGGTCGCGATCGATGAGCAGAACCGAGACCTCTTCGGAAGCGAGCTTCCAGGCGAGCGCGGCGCCTGCGCTGCCCGCTCCGACGACGACCACGTCGATGGGGGAGGGGGAGGGGATCATCGCGCGGAAGCGGCCTGGTTGCCGTCGTTCGGCGCCGGCGCGCCGTCCCCCCGGATCTCTAGCTGGGGGACGAGCTGGTGGGCCCATGCGAGGGTTCCGGCGAGGAAGAGGAGCGCGGCCACGCCGATCCAGGGCAGGAAGTGCGCGCGATCGAGGTCGGCCAAGAAGCGCACGCCGGCGGCGGCGACGAAGCAGATCCCGAAAACCACCGGCTGCCAGGCTCGACCGCGTACGAGCTTCTGATGCCCGGCGTGGGCCAGCGCCACGTGCATGCCGACGGTGAAGGCCATCATCGCGAAGCCGCCGATGAGCGTGATGTGAAGCGCGCCTTTCTTCGCGGCAGGAAAGATGCAGCCGAGCAGGTAGCCCGCGGGCAGCATCCAGGCGCTGAGCCAGAGCACGCGCCGGTGCCTTCCCGGCACGGTGGGAAGACGCCAGATCTGCGCTCCTTCGAGCAAGACCGCGAGCACGACGGCGGCGCGCAAACCGTAGCCCGATCTGACCGACACGAACACCTCGAGCCAGAACGATGCCAGAAGGGCCGTCGCGGCCAGTGCATAGAGCGGCCAGCGCCAGACATCCTTCGTGCTCGCGTCGGGCGGCCCTTGCCCCCGAGTGAGAAGAGGCAGGGCCAACGATCCCGCGCCCAGAACGAGACCGAGGAAACAGCCCTGGAGCAGCGCCAGTCGCCCGAGTTCATGGAGCCAAAAAGGCTCTCCTCCGCGAATCCCGTAGATGGCGATAGCGGCCGATCCCATGACACCGAGCACGATCGAGAAGGGGATCCAGACAAAACCGGCGGGTGGACGCCGGCCGGCGTCCGGGGCGGTGAAACGTTTCGCGACAAAGCGGAACAGGGTCGCCGCGAGAATCAACCATGCGGTCTGCGAGACGACCCACGCCTGAAACCAACCGGAAATGGTGACGATTGGCGGCGCGATGAGCCCGAGTGCGAGCTCTGCTCGCGAGGGGGGCGAAGTGCCGGTCCGCCCGGGGATCGCCGTGTAGAGAAAGCCGAGGGCGAAGCAGGTCAGGAAGCCCTGAATCTGTGTGATCGAGTGGAAGACCGGGCGGTAGTCGGGGAGCACGGCGATCGAGTGCAGAAACCAGTGCAAGACGCCGCCCCACGCGAGGATCGCCCCCTCGAGGAAGAAGACGGAGTACGGCTCGCGCCGCCAGCGATCGAACACGGCGAGCGCCGCGGCGCCCGGCGACTCCTTCATCGACTGGTGATCCAGAAGTCTCTGGGGTGGACGCGGTGCAGGCGGGCGCCGGTGTCGATGCTTCTCAGGTAGGTTTCGTAAGAGACCATCTGCGACTCGGGCCCGATGACGACGTAGCACGCCCCTTCAGGCGGAGGAGCGCTCCCGAGCCCGGGCAGTACCCGAGCGCAGGCAGCCACGATCCGTGCCTTCAGCTCCACCAGGAGCCCCTCAGGGCCGAGCTCGTCTCGTAGCCGCAAGATCGCCTCGCGGTAGGCCCGCACCTGGCTGGGCGGCCGGCCGTCGCAGAGCTCAGCCGCCATCGCCTCTCCGCGCAGCGAGTAGCGGGCGCCCGCGCGGGACTCCGAGAAGGTCTGCGCCACGGCGTACTCCGCGAGAGAAGAATCGGGGTCGGCCGCGCTCAGCTCGCCGATCACGAAGCGGATCGTCTGGGCCAGGTCGGGGCAGCGCTCCGCGTAGTAGGCGAGGCGCTGTTCCGCCGGCTGGTCGCGCAGTCCGTTGGAGTAGGCGAGCCCCGCGCTCCACGTCTTCATGAAGAGGCTGTGGGATCCACCGCCCCCATAGAGGCGCGTAGCGAGAAAGTCGAGGAGCTCATCGCGATCCAGGTCGGCGTAGCCGCCGCGGGGGGCCGTGTGCACGATCACGCCTGAGCTCGTGCTCGGGTTGACGACCCCCACATAGAGCGGCTCGGAGCCATCTTCGCTACCGCCGCGCGCCCGCAGACGAGCCACGACGTGGGGAGCTCCGGAGTGCTCGTGCGCCGTGGAAGGGGCCTTCGCCAGCGCGCCGATGATCGCGCTGATCGGCTCCTCCATGGTGGCGAGTGAGAGCTCGTCCCCGACCGTAAAGAGCCTCAGGTTGTCGCGGTGGCGGATCTCGGCGAGCGCCTTTTCGAGCTCCAGCAGTCCGTCGGCGGGCGGCGTTCGCAACTCCGTCGCGATTGTCTCGCAGATCTCGCTCCAATCCAAAGCCAGGCTCGACTCGGGGCTCTCCGCCATGCAGTAAGTGAGATCGTCACGCGCTTCCTGGAGCATCGCCCGGCCCGCCGAATCGAGTGCCTGCACGCGGTCCGCCCAGCCCTCTCTCTCGGCGGCTCCCTCCTCTCCGACGAGTGTTGCCAGCACCGCCGTGAGCCCCTCCCGCGTCGGCTCGCTCATCCCGCCCAGCTTCCCCACCAGATCGGCGACGCCTCCCGGATCTTCGCGCAGCAACCACTTCAGCCGCAGAAGATCGTGGGTTTGCGCTGCATATGAATTCAGCCCCAGGTGCAAGAGGTCGGACTGCCGCCGCCACGAGAGCTCCACACCTCCGACCCAGCTCTCTTCCGCCCCACAGGGAGTTGCGCGAAGCGCTGACAGATCCCCGTCGATCACGTCGCGTATTCGCGACAGATTTTCCTGCCTCCAGTCGGGACGGAAGAGCCCGAGTCGCAGCCAGTGTAGTGCCCTCTGCGTCTCTTCGGGTGTCGTGCCGGCTCCTTTGACCACCAGCTCGGCCCGCGAAGTGGAGCTGCTGGAGCTACAGTAGGCCACGAGCCCCCATATCTCACGGCGCAGAGCTTCGGTCATCTCAGAGTGCGCTACGGGCCCTCCCTTGTCGATGACGCCCACATCGAGCAGAAGTGACGCTACCGAAACAGCCATGAATCGGCGTTTCGGTGCAATTCGATCGAGCCGAAAGGCCAGTCCGACGGTGGCTCCGCTCATATGATCGAATACCGACTCCACCGTTGGCACGCCCGCGATCGATCGACACCGGTAGTGCAGATGATCGTCGATCGTCATCGGGGGGGCGTCGACGAAAGCCGGCATCTCGATCGACGAGGCCGTGGCGTCGATCTCGGCGGATCGTCGATCGTACTCGTCTCTGAAACGGAGGATCGTCTCTTCCCCCTCGGTGCTTAGTCGAGCGTCGAGCTCCGCGCGAGCGAGATCCACTCGTGTCGCTTTCTCGTCTCGCTCCTTTTCCAGTAGATGTGGGTCGGGGCGCACACTGACGGTATAAGGGGCAACACCGACAAGCCCCCAACGCTCGAGCCTCTCGGTCCAGATATTCCCCTTGGAAGGCTCTAGCAGCGCACCGAGTCGATCGTGGATCTCGGTCATGGCGAGAGATCTGCGGAATCCACCGATCTTGTGAAGCTCGTCGAGATGTGCCATCCAACCGGCGCCGGCCGATCTGTAGCCGAATCCCGGTGGAGTATTGAGGAAGTGTCGAGCGGCGCGGCGGCTCTGGATCAGTCGCCCACGCGCCCGTTCATTGAGCTCGGCGAGCTCTTTCGAGTCGGCGGGAAGCGATGCTATTCTCTTGATTTCGCCCAGAATGATTGTCGCTACCTGGGTCGCCTTGTCGCTCTCGGTGGTCTCGCGATCGATGTGGCGCAAGCCGATATGCACCGCATGGCCGCAACTGTCGTCTACCCAACCGAACGCCGCCGAGGCACCCGTTTCGATCGCGCGCCGCGCGGAATCGACGAATCGTGAATGGAGAATGGACGTCTCTCCAGACGCCAGATTGGCGATGAAGAGGCCAAGCAATCCAGCCTCCTCCGGCACGAGATCGACGATCGGAGGAAAGGCGAAGACGAGCTCCGACGGAGCGTCGGGATTGTGGTTCGGGTAGGTGCCCGAGCGGGTCGTTCCCCGCTTCGCCGGCGCCGGTGCGGGCAGGCGGTCGTCGGCGGTGGCGGGATCATCGCCGACCCGTGCGTCGGGCTCTACTCGGTTCAGGATTCCCGATATGGCGTCGATCCCCTTTTCGAACGACACTTCGCTCGGCAGACACAGGATCATTCCCATATTCGAGATGTGATAGGTGTCGCGGTGGAACTCGCGCAAGTGCTCAGGCGTCATCGTTCTGATCGCGTCCGGGCGCCCGCCGGAGTCCTTTGCCAGAGGATGATCCTCACCGTAGAGAAGCAGACCCAACTCGTTCGAGAGAAAGGTCCACGGGTGCTCGTAGGTGCTGATCATCTCACT
>CAZFNT010000118.1:642-3904 GCA_964520315.1 uncultured Gemmatimonadota bacterium | reverse complement strand
TGTAGACCGTGCCTTTCTCTTCGAGCGTCACCTCGCCGGTCGCCGGATCGGTCACCGGCCCCAAGTGACACACTTCTCGGCGGATCTCTTCGTCGCTGAAATCGGGGTGCACAAGCGCCTGGAGCTGGCTCTCCAATAGACGGAAGAAGACGTCGGATCCCGACGCGGTATGCATGTGGTAGCAGGTTCGCGTCTGCATCGTGAATGCGGAGCTCTCTCCGAGCGACATCTCTTCGAGAGATGCGTGGGCGCGACCTCGACGCCCTTTGCCCAGCAGCAGATGCTCGCAAGTGTGAGGTTCCCCGCGCTGCGAAGGGGGCGCCGTGCTCACCCAAAGAAAGACCTGCGGCACCGATTGCATGCGCAGAATGTCGAGGACCAGCCCGCTGGGCCGATGTCGCATGCGCGCCCCCATCGGCCGGCCCGCGTCGTCGTCGTAGACCGCCGCGGCGCAGAAGTCGGCGACATTCGGCCTCCGTGTGAGGGTACTCAGAAAAGTATCGTCGGGCTTGGATGGCATGGTTTGGTTCATTCCGCTTCGTCGGTCTCTTCGAGCTCGTACTCTGGTGTTCCGTTGATCAGGTCGACCAAGATCGCGCGGTAGTCGGCCGGCGACGGCTTGCGGGTAGCGCGATCGATCCAACCCAGCCGTCTCTCGGCCAGTCGCAAGGCCCAGCGATCGATCCAGCCCGCCACGAGTCGACGCGGAGCCGAACGCGGCTTCGAGGGGGCGAGAGCGCTCAGTTCGACCGGAGCGGATGACAAGGGGGTCGCGAGCGGCTGAGGGGGAGGCAGCGCCACGGGCGACGAGCGCTCGGACACACGGCCCGCGTCGTACAGATCGTCGAGCCGCGCCGTGAGGGCAGCCGCCGCCATCGGTGCCGCTCCCGTGGTCTGTCCCACCGCCTCGATCTCGGATTGAACTCTGCTGGGAGTCCAGTCGTCTTCCTCGAGGAGCGATTCCGCCACCGCGGCCACGCTTCTCTCACCCAGGTAGCCGTGGTTGTGAAGAACCACCGCGGTCTGCAAGTAGTTCTTGGTGCCCGTCAGTCGGTCCCCATATTTGACTAGCCGACTCGCCGAGAATCCCGGTCGCGCCCGGTGGATCAAGATGCCGTCGACCACCGACTCCCCGACCGTGGCCTCCTTGGCCAACTCGAGCAGCTCCTCGGTGCGCTGATTGCTCACGCGCAAGAGCCTGAGGATCGCGCGCACGCTCTCCTGGTCCACCGCGCCCGATATGAGGTCGGAGTAGAGGGTGTAGACGAGAGGATCCATCTCCCAGTCGTCACCGAAGAGCAGCTCTCTCGCGCCGGCGGGGGCGCGGTCGCGCCGGTGGCGGAGCATTGCCCCGAGCTTGTAGCCGACGTGCTGCTTGAGCGAGCGAAAGCGGCCCCGCAGGATCGCGCGAATCTGGTCCTTGTAGACGATGTCGTCGACCTGGATTCCGTCCCGCCGGAGCTTCTCCTCGATCGGCCCCCTGATCTGCGGGGGAGAGGCGGTGATGAAGTAGGTCTCGACCCTGCGCCCGGCCCAGCGAGCCTCGCTCTGCAAGGCGCGGATCAGCGCCCGCACGCCGGGCAGGCTGCGTTTGTCCTCCGCCCCCTCGAAAGGGATGCGCATCATCGCCCGCAGCGACTCGAACTCGGTGGCCAAATAGGTCTTGTCGAGATCCCAGCGAAGGATCAGCGGCGCGAGCTCAGGGGTGGATTCGTTCCCCTTCCCCTTTTCGGGCGATGAATCCGGGCGATCTTCCATCGCTCAAGAATGGCGGGGGCGGGGCCGTGACGCAACATCGAAGAAGAAAAAGGGGACGCCCGCCGACTCATGCGATCGACGGGCGCCCCGGGGGCCGCCACTGTGAATTTTCTCGGCTACTGGATCGTCGTATAGTTCAGAGCGGCGCAGCTGTAGTCGCCACCTTGCTCCAGGCCGAAGCGGGCGCGGTAGCTACCGTTCGGCACAGAGCCCGGCACCGGGTAGGTGAAGGGGGCGGTGACCGTCACGTTCCCGGGAAGGGTGACCGACTGGCTCTCGATCGGGCCGTAGGTGGCGTGGCTCGGCAGAATCGCGTCGAAGATCACGTCGAAGGTCTTCGGGGATCCCGTGCGGTTGGTGAGGGTGATGTTGAAATCGGCGTTGGCGCCGGCTCCGATGGTTGCCATCAGCGGATCGATCTGGTGGATCACCACATCGGCCAGATTGGCGTCGATCTGGGCCTGCGGAGTGTTGAAATTGCCGCTCCAGCCGGAGTCGCTCCAGACCAGCCGGAAGTCCTGGTCGAGGATCGCATTGAAGGGGATGTAGCCGTCGCCGTAGTCCCAATAGAGGGAGTTGGCGGCATCGAAGAGCCAGGGCCATCCGCCGTCGTCGATTCCACCGCTGTACAGGTCGGCCTTTGCGTTGAACTGCGACTCCAGATCGGAGCCGATCGTCAGCATCATGACTCCCTGATCCTTGTTCGGATTCCAGAAGTCGCTCTTCATTACAGCCCATTCGCTCAGACAGGGCCCGCACCAGTACTCACCGAAATTGAGAACTATGATCTGACCCTTGTAGTCGTAGAGGGAGTGGCTGATCCCCTCGTGGTCCACCAGGGTGAAATCGTCGACGATGTCGCCGACCTGGTAGGCCGCCATTGCGGGGGCCGCGACGGCAAGAGCGATGGTCGGAATCGTCAGACGTGCGTGCGTGAACATGAGAACTCTCCTCTTGTGGAGGGAACGGGCGAATGTGATTGTTGGGTAGGCCCGAAGACCGGGCGCGATTTGAATCCTAACCTCGCTCTTCGAGATTCGCGGATTCCGTGTCGATCTTGTGCGCTGAGATGCGGCAATCGATTACGTGTGTGGCGCAGGGATTGCGCCCCTTCGGCTCGCGCGGAGTATGATCCACTTTGAGACCGCCATGACCGAGAACTACCCAGTCACCGACGAGCTGCTGAGCGAGATCGCGGACTGGCGCCAATCGCCCGGCCACGTTTCTCCGGTTGCGATGCGAGAAGGCCGGGTTCTCGATGGCTGACACACGCGGCGCGCCATGTCGATGATCCGCTCCATCGCGTGGTACTGGGGGGCTCGGTCGCCGCAATCGTTCGGCATGCCGCCCGGGCCGTAGGCTTCGAACCCGATGGGGATTGAATCCCAGGCTGCCCCCTCATTGTCCCCGTCCCTCACTTCCAAACCAGTGACCATCCCCACTACGCTTGCCCGCACCTGGCTCGAAATCGACCTCGATCGTCTCGCCGCGAACACGGCCGCGG
>CAZFNT010000118.1:0-632 GCA_964520315.1 uncultured Gemmatimonadota bacterium | reverse complement strand
TGACAAAGTATGCGGACTCGAGGAATCACACTGTATGGAAGCATTGTGTTGAAGCACCGAGACATTGTGTGGAGTCATTTTGAGGTTGTATGCTTTGGGAGTTATTTCGGAAGTGATTTGGATGTCATTTGGGCGTCATGTTGGGGGCACGGAGCGGATTCTCGCGACGGTGAAGGCGGACGCATACGGCCATGGTGTGGTCTTTTGCGCCCGAGCTTTCGTCGAGGCCGGTGTGGGGTGGCTCGGTGTGGCCACCCTGGAAGAGGGAGTGGAGATCCGGCGCGCCGGATTGAGCGCACCGATCCTCGTCCTCTCGCCGATCGGTGTCGAACAGGTCGCCGCGGCCGCGGAACACGGTCTCTCTATCACGGTTTCTTCGGTCGCGTACGCCGAAGAGATCGCCCGCCTAACGAAGACGAGCCCGATAGGCGTCCACATCGGCATCGACACCGGCATGGGCCGCGAAGGCGCGCTTCCCCAAGAGGCGACCGCCCTGATCCACCGAGCCCACTCGATCCTCACGCTCCGAGTCGAGGGGGTTTTCACCCACTTCCCCTCGGCCGACGAGGGGGAACGTACCTTCACACTCGGGCAGCTCGAGCGTTTCGAAGAGATCCTCGATGCCGCGGGCG
>CAZFNT010000117.1:0-9654 GCA_964520315.1 uncultured Gemmatimonadota bacterium | reverse complement strand
CGAATCCGACCCAAATCTGGGCGCGATCTGACACGTTTGTTTCTTTCCGGACCCTTACCAGATACTGCGTCCTCGATCCCAATCCCGGCGAGTCGTGAAACGAAGAATCTCCCACACCACCGGCTTCACTCTTATCGAGCTGATCGTCGTCATTGCGGTGATCGGCATACTGGCCGTGCTTGCCCTGCCGCGCTACACGGGGTTCGAGGACGATTCCCAGTCCGCGGCGGAGCAGGGGATCGTGGGCGCGGTGCGGGCGGGAATCACAACCTTCCACGCCAAGTACGAACACTTTCCTCTCGACCTGGACGGCGCCGACGATGGGGAAGCGGGTCTCACGAATGCTTTCTTCGACAGCGTGCTCGTCTATGGCGTGGCCCGGCATTGGCGGAAGGAGAGCGGCACCTACACGGGACCGGCGGGCGGTACCTACACCTATGTGAGCGGCGACGGCTCCTTCAACTGACGTGCTAGAATCACGTGAGACGAGACTGGCCTGTGCCGGGAGACGCCGTGGATTTCACGATGCTCGGAGACGAGCTGCTCCAGAATGTGCACCTCAAGCGAGCGGTGCAGGCGGCCACAGCCTATGTGACCGCCGATCCTTTCTCTCGTAACGACCGCCACCTCAGGGAGTTCGAGGAATCGCTGGGGCAGTTCAAGGGCGTTATCGATTCGTTCATCCGGCGCTCTCGCCTGAGCCCGCAGTGGGCGAATGTGATGGATCATGGGCACCGGGTGCTTTCGGAGCTTTCGTTGCGGCAGACGGGGAAGGTGCAGGCGGAGTCGTTCTTCACCAATCTCCAGCAGATGGCGAGCGATCTGCGGGAGACTCTCGAGGAAGAGATGGAGGGGGACGCCCAGCAGTTCGCGGATCTGCTTGAACAGTTCCAGCAGCATGGGGCGCCGGGTGGAGCAGTGCCGGTCGGGGGCGCGGTCGAGAACATCGTCAATCTGATCTGGAGCTTTCTCTACGCGCTCGCGGTGATCGCTCCGCTGGAGGCAGTGCTCAAGGGCGGCAGCGAGTAGTGCTCAGGCGACGTTGGGTTTCCGCACACGGAAAACGAGCACCGATTCGATAAGGAGCCAAAGGCCCAGGCCCATCAGGATAGCTCCAACGGTGAGAAGCAGCGGATCGGCGGCGGGCCCGGAGCGGAAGCGGGCGAGGTTGCCCCACATCGCCGAGATAGTGCTCACCATCATGAAGAGGGCGGGCAGTCCGGTGGGCCAGATCGGTAGGCGGCGGTGCTTCAGGTAAAGTGTCGCCAGTGTGAGCGTCAATCCGGCCAGAAGCTGATTGGTCGTGCCGAATAGTGCCCAGAGAGCGAGAGCCGCCGGCTTGCCGCCGACGTCGTAAAAGGCGAAGAAGGCGATTGCGCCGCAGGCCAGCGCAGACGAGAAGTATCGATTCGATGTGATCGGGATGCGAAGTGTGTTGCCTATCTCTTCGATGTTGAAACGGAGTAGGCGGGTCGCCGAGTCGAGCGTCGTGAGAGCGAACGATACGACGACCATCGCGATGAGCGCCGCGGATATGTCGGTCGGAAGTCCGAGGCCGGAGAGGAAAAGTGTCGTTCCCTGGATGAATGCGTCGATCTTCGATGCCAAGCCCTGAACGGCCGCCCAGCTGCCGTAGTGCTCGTGCCAGATGTCGCTGGATGCAAAGCCCGCGGTGCATGCAAGTGTCGCCAACAGTCCGAGCAGGCTCTCGCCGATCATCGCGCCGTAGCCGATCGGGCGGGCGTGGGTCTCGCGATCGAGCTGCTTGGCTGTGGTTCCGGAGCTGACCAGCCCGTGGAATCCGCTGGCGGCCCCGCATGCGATCACGATGAACACGAAGGGGAACATGCTCGGTGCCCCTTCGGGATGGGCGACGACTGCGGGCGCGACAAAAGGCGGATTGCTGACCAGGAGCCCGATGTAGGCGAGGCCGACTCCCAGATAGAGCAGGAGCGAGTTGAGGAAGTCGCGCGACTGCAGGAGCGCCCAGACCGGCATCACCGAGGCGGCGAAGGCGTAGGCGAGGAGCACGATGATCCAGGTGTCGGCCGCGGGCCAGGCGCCGGCGGGTAGACCGATCGTCGGGAACTTCATGCCGAGCCAGATCGCGAAGAGCTCGATGGCGAAACCCACGGCCGCCACCGGGGCCAGCGGGAAGCCCTTTCGGTAGAGCAGAACGCCGGCGATCATCGCGACGATCATGAGAATGCCGGAGGGGAGGACCGCCTGTGGGTACCCGGGGTGCCCGGGTGCGAGCTCGACCGAGAAGAGCTGCGCGATGACGAAGACGAAGACGCCCATCGCCAGCGCGATTCCGAAGAAGATGATCAGGTGGAAGAGGGTTCGCGCCCGTGGGCCGATGACGTTGGCGGCCACTTCGCCAACCGAAAGCCCTCGGTTCCGGACCGAGATCACCATCGCGGAGAAATCGTGTACGCACCCGACGAAAAGGGAGCCGCCGACGACCCAGAGAAAGGCCGGGACCCACCCCCAGATCACGGCTACCGCGGGGCCCAGCATCGGAGCGAGGCCGGTGATCGACGCGAAATGGTGGCCGAAAAGAACGCCGGGGCGGGTCGGCACATAGTCCACGCCATCGATCATCGAGTGCGCGGGCGTGATATTCGAGTCGCTCAGCTTGAAAAGGCGTGTCGAGAGGTACTTCGAGTAGTAGCGGTAGCCAAGGCCGTACAGGATGAATGCGAGAATGGCCGCGAGGGCGGGAGTCATGGGCGCTCTCCTTGAGATCGTCGCGGCATTCTATCCGAGGCGGTGGCTGAGTGAGCCGGCTGAGTCGAAGTAGGGGTCGTTGAGCTTTTCGACGATGTCGAGCCCTGCCGCCACGAGCTTCGCCGCGGCAATTCCACCGATGATCGTGTCGCTCAGGGCGAGAGTGTTGCGGATCTGCAGGACGGGTCCTGGGGCGACCTCTGCGAGGGCCGCCCGCACAGCGAGCTCTTCGCTGTCGTGGATCGGTGGAATCCGCCCTCTTTCGGGGGCGCCGCTCGTGCGGCCGTTGAGCGCGGTCGCCTCTCGATCGATCTGGTCGACGAGTGTCTGAAGGGTGTGGTCCGCCAGTCCGATCCCGTGGGCGTTGCCGTGGGTGCCGCGGCTCAGGGCGCAGGCGAGGATCGCGTCGAAGTCGGTTCCGCGGGGGCGCCGCCCGACCGAGCGACCGATCACGTGCGGATCGAGGCCGGTGCCGCTGATCTCCTTGCCGATCTCTTCGACGATCAGAAGGGCGCCTTTGCCGATGGGGAGCCTTGGGTGCCGCTGGGCGGCGAGAGTGAGTAGGCGGCGATCGGTGTCGAGCAGATTCGCGCCGGTCGATGCTTCGGCGTGCGAGAGGGCGTGAACCTCGTCTTCGACCAGCGCCAGCCCGACGGTGGGTGGGGCGGCGGAGAGCAGGCGCGGGACCGCCCTCTCGAGCACGGGCAGGAGCCGTGGCGGGGCGCTTCCGATCGTGGTGGCGTGAGCGTGGGCCGCTTCGGCTCCGAGCGCCCCCCCTAGCCCGAAGACGAGCATCTTGGAGAGTCCACTCTGAACCGGACCCACGAAGAGGGTGTGCAGTTTGACGCGGTTGATGAGCACGAGCCCGCCGGCTTCGAGCACCGACGAGGGGAGAAGAAGCGGGGGGCCGGAGTCGTGGCGCGCGACCTCTCGCTGATCTCCCGGCACTAGAACCGGTGCGCCGACTCGCTCCGCCTCCACGCCGAGGCGGGCGAGCTGCTCCACCTGGCCCGCGGGGGCTCCGCCGCCGTGGCTGCCCATCGCCGGCACGATGAAGGGCGATGCGCCTGCGTCGCGGAGGGCCTCTGCGAGTGCGGCGACGAGCTCCGAGAGGCGGTCGATGCCGCGGCTCGGCACGGCGATGGCGACCCGGTGTTTCGCGGCGGGGGCGAGCATGGCTACGGTGCGATGAAGCGCGTCATGCAGCGTGGCGTCGGCGATCGGATGCCGGTCGGGGGATCGGTGGATGCGGAAAAGCGGGCGCGGGAGACCAGGCGTCATTCGTGGCACCACTTTCGGAATCCGCAGCCCATTTCGTCACAATGCTCGGGCGTAACGGATGGCCAGTGATGGCGCTCGTTCCAGCGCAGCAGCTGGGAGACGGCGGCTTGGGCGCGTGCGGCGAAGCCGGGTTCGGGCTCGAGGCGGTGCAGCAAGGGGGGGTCGTCGCCGAGATAGCAGACGGCGGTATCGACACGGGTCGCCCTCCCCCGATCCGATTCCAGCGCCTCGACCGCGAGGGCGTAAAGGGTGAGCTGGGTTCGATGGCGCTCAACGCCGCCCGGGCGCGCCCTGGCGCGCTTGTAATCCACCACGATCCAGCGTCCGCTCGGGTCGCGGAAGATCAGGTCGATGCGACCCCGTACGCGTAGCGCGGGTTCGCTCCCGGCGGCGGTGAGGAGCAGACGGAAATCGACTTCGCGCTCGACGGCCTCCGAGGCGAGAACCTGGCCCCCGGCATCGCTCTTCAGAAAACGCAGAGCGACGGCACTCGCGGCCTCGAGCGCGAGGCCGGCGGGTGCGAGATCGGGGGTGACGCTGCGAAGCGCCGACTCGGGGTCGCGGGCCGCCTCGGCGAGATCGACCTTCTCCAGGAGTGCGTGGGTGAACTCTCCTTCGATCCTGGGGTCGGCGGCTTGGAGCGACGAGGGTTCGGCCACGCCTCGGGGAGGGCTATCGGTCAACCCGAGCACCCCCTCGAGATGGTATCGACGCGGGCACTCCAGGAGCAGCTCGAGCCCGGTTGTGGTGATCTCGACCGGCGTCGGGGATCGGTCCGGGGCGCTCTCCGGCTCATGCGCCCGCGGCGCGGCGCCCGGGATCTCATCCGGTCTCTCGGCTCCGCGGGGAAGGGGGATCGTCACTGCCCTTCGGACCGCGTCGAGCTCTCGAAACACTACGCGCAAGAGACCCGATGCCTCGAGATCGTCGCGCATGGCTTCGATTCGCCCCCGCCAGCTCTTCTTCGTCCCCTCACCCGAGAGCACGAGATGATCGCGCGCCCGCGTGAGCGCCACGTAGAAGAGCCTCTTCGATTCCTCGGCCTCTCGAGATTTCAGCGCCGCCTCGACCGATCGCGACCAGGGAGTGTGCTGCGGCGAATCGTCTCGATGGCGCTTCGTCTTCATGCCGAATCCCGCGTCGTGATCGAGCAGGAACGAGGGCGGGCGGAAGGTACCCAGATGCCCGAGATCGGCAAGAGCCACAATCGGGAACTGCAACCCCTTCGATGCATGGACCGTCATCACCTGCACGCGATCCTCGGCCGAGCGCTCCAGGTCGGCCGGAGGTGTACGGGTGGGACGATCGATCCGTTGCGAAAGAGAGCGCAGGAAGGACTCGGTATCGCCGCCACGCATCTCCTCGCCGCGAGCGATCTCGACGAGCTTGCGGATGTTCGCAAGGGCCTGATCTCCTCCCGGACGGGCCGCGTGGAACGCCTCGAAGTCGGTCCACTCCAGTATCGACTCGAGCGTTGCTTCCGGCCCCAGCCGACCGATCCGGGGGTAGAGCCACCGGCACGCGTCCAAGAAATGACGCACCCTTCGCGCGTCATCGCCCACGATCTCCGCCGGAAGCTCCTCGGCTGGGCGGAGCCATCGCCGCCCTTCGAGTCGCGCGCGGGTAGGGTCGCCTCTCTTGATCGCAAGGCGCAAAAGGGTGTCGTCCTCGACGCCGACCAGAGGGGAGCGCAGGGCAGCGGCGAAGGCCACTCCGTCGTCTGGATCGGAGACGAAGCGAAGATAGTGGGTCAGATCGCGGATCTCGGGCGCCTTGTCGAAGCCTCTTCCTTGAGACGCGGCGGCCGGCACTCCGGCGAGATTGAGCTCGCGTAGCAAGAGCTCCAGATTGCTGAAGGTGCGCAGCAAGATCGCCACATCGCCGGCACGCGGCGGCCGCGTGCTCTCTGGAAAGCCGGGGGCGCCGGAGGCACGCACTTCGACGCCCTCGTCGCCATCCAGCAGCGAGCGAAGGTAGTGAGAGAGGGCGCGAAAGGAGCGCGCGCGCTCGAGCGCCACGGGAGCGTCGTCCTCGGGGATCGTCACCAGATCGGCCGGGGGGCGAGTCGGTCGCGCTGGGCCCAGGCGCACCGCCCGAAGGTCGTCGCGCTCCGGATCGTAGTTGACCGCATGGTCGAGCCGCGGCGCACCCTCTCCGGCGAAGAGCTCGGCGGAGATCCGGTTGATCAGCTCGAGCACGGCCGGGCGGGAGCGCCAGGAAGCGGTCAGCGGGTGCTCTTCGGCACCGCGGGTGATCTCGGTGCGAACCTTGCGCTCGTAGACCGCGACATCCGCACCGCGGAAGGCGTAGATCGACTGCTTCGGGTCGCCGACCAGGAAGGTCCGCCGAGTGGGATCGGATCGGTCGGTGACGGCGTCCACCAGGTCGGCCTGCACCTTGTTGGTGTCTTGGAACTCGTCGATCAGCAGGACTCGACATGCCGCCATCTCAGTGCGGCGCACCGATTCGTCAGCGCGCAGCAGATCTCTGGCCAGAAGGAGCATGTCGGTGAAGTCGAGCGCACCGGCGGCTGCCTTTCGACGCGCTGCCTCTTCGATGATCCGCTCGCAGGATCGCTGCAGTGCGCGCACCGATGGAGTGGCTCCCAGCTCGGCGCGCGCATCTCGCAGCGCCTCGACACAGCCTTTGACTCTCTGCTGAGGCGCGTAGAGGCGAGAGCTCGCGCTGCCCCAGCTTCCACCGGCCGCCCGCGTGGCTTCGCTCACCGTGACGCCGATGGCCGCGTCGTCGACCCAAGCGGCATCGTCCGCCGCCAAGCGCCCCATGAGTTCGACGCGTTCCCTCTTCTTCGGAGTTGCGTCATCGACCCGCCGGCCCATCTCTCCGAGCGCCGCCCGCAAATCGTCGATCGCCGCATTCCTGCGTCCCCTGGCCTCGGCTTCTTCGTAGCGCCCATCTTGCGTCAAGCGCTCCGGACTCCCTCCCTCCTCGCGTAGCTTCGTTATCAGTCCGAGGATTCGGTCGACCAGATCACCCTGCCGCCCGTCCCGCCTGCCGAATCCGATCCGGGTCACGAGCTCACGCACACCGAGCCTATCCTCTTCCAGATCGGCCAGGATCACGTCCCCCGCCGCATGACGCCACAGATCACGCGCCGCATCCTCGTCGAGCGGTGCTACAGCGGGATCGATGCCGGCCGCCGTTGGATGCGAACGCAAGATCCGTAGCGCCCAGCCGTGGAAGGTCGAAACGCGCATCCGTCCCAGCTGCGCGAGTGTCCGCGACCAGCTCTTCCGATCAGGGATCGGGAGATTCAGCTCCCCGGCGGCTTCGGCGATCAGGGCCCGATCAGCCTCGCCCACCCCCCAGACCAGCGCTTGCACGCGCTCGCGAATCCGTTGACGCATCTCCGCGGCCGCCGCATCGGTGAAGGTCACCGCGGTGATCTCGCGAGGCGGAATCGGTTCCCTGAGATCCGTCGTGCCGGCCAGCGCGTGGAGCACGACGGTGGTCAGCGAATGGGTCTTGCCCGTTCCCGCGCCCGCCCGGACGACCACATCGCGGCGCAGCATCGCCATCTCGCTCACGGCGCCTCCTCCAACGAAAGCTCCAAGACCCGGCAGACGGCGCTCAGAGAGCAATGATCGCAGTCGATCGAGCGGATCGGGAAAGACCCGCGCCGCATGCCGGTGGCGGCCGGCCGAATGACGCTCCCCAGGTCGAGCGGGCTTTGCGGGTCGACGTGGCGCGAAAGACGCACCGACTTCCCCCCGCCGAAGGCCCTGAAAAGCCCATCGATCGAGGTGCCCGCCGGGAAGTTGGCGGCGGCGGCGGCCGCATAGACGGGAAGTTGCAAGTGGGGACGCATGATGTACTTCGGAGTGAGCTTCCTGTTCTGAGGGTCCGACTTGCCCGATTTGTAATCGACAACGAGCACAGACGCGACCTCCCCATCCTGGCGTAGATCGACGCGATCGATGCGGCCTCGCAAGAGGATCTCACCCTCGGAGTGCTCGATTGCCAGGGGCGCCCAGGCCGATCCCTCGAATCCGAACTCCGCCTCGAGCGCGACCGGAAGGTAGCCCTCGCGGCCCAGCTCCTCGGCATCCCGCTCCAGCACGCTCTTCATGCGGCGGCGCGCGTCGGCGCGCGTGCAGGACCAGACCTTTGGATGGCCGACATCGCGGCTTTCGCTCCATGACGCGTCGAGCTGCTCTTCGATAGGGTCGACGAGCGCGCAGGCCGCGTCGAGATCGGTCGGGTCGAGGGGCAAGAAACGATCCGATCCGAGACGCCGGTACACCTCTTCGGCCAGCGCGTGCAGGTAGCTTCCCGTGGATGCGGCGTCGAGCTCGGGCTCGCCCTCTTCGGGCTCCTCGATTCGCAATACTCTCGTGCCGAAGTACCGAAAGGGGCAGCGGACATAGGTCTCGACCGACGCAACGCCGAGAACCCTAGACTGGGAGTGCATTCCTCGCGCGGCCGGCGCATCCCCCGAGAAGCGATCCGCCGAGAACTCCCGCTCCGAGAAGAAACGGAATCGCGCAGACTCCATGGCCAGCCGCAGACGAAGGTCGCTCACGCGAGCATCGCTCGCGTCACCTTCCAGCAACGCCGCGCGCGCGAGGCGCCGCTGAGCCGTGGCGGCGAGGCCGAGCGGATCGGTCGCGATCTCCCGCTCGCCTTCGGCCAGCAGCCCCACCGATCGCAGCTCCTCCAGCAGGGGGGATTCCGGCACGATCCGCCCCCCCTCTTCGCTCTTGTGGCGGAAGAGGATCGTCCCATCCCGCGCCTGGGAGATCGCGACCGATAGCAGCAGCTCCTGCTCCCAGGCCAGAGGCGCGACGTGGGGGGGGCGAGATTCGCCATCGAGCTCGTCGCGGGTCTGCAGCGCAGGGCGTTCCATAAGCTCGTTGATGCGGCGTCGAATCGAGTCGGAGATCAGGGGATCGGGCGCGACCGGCCGAGGGAGCCGCCCATCCACGGCGCCGGGGATGAGCAGGCGCCCCGCGTGGAGCCCGGGCAGCTCTCGAAGAGAGACGATTCGAATCCGCGGTCGTCGCGCGCCCAAAGTGCGAAGGTGCCTGGCTTCGAAAACGTCCCGCAGAAGATCCGCGATGGTCCGGCGCGGCAGCGCGGATGTCTCGCCCGCAACGAGCTCCGGCAGCGACTCCAGAATGGCGACGATCTCGCGAAGTGCTCTGGCTTCACGACCGACGGCGAGGTCGTCCAGCGTCTGGAAGTGAGAGGGGACGCCATCGGCTTCAGGCTCTCGAGCCCCGAACACCGCGGGGAGAGGAAGGGCCACAGTCCGCAACGCGCCGATCGAGTCGAGTAGGTCGCCGTGGCGACGCGCCCATTCGGTGGCGGTGTGAGCGCCGTCGAGCTCTCGAAGAACCGCCACGAACTCTTCCACCTGCTTTGCCGCATCCAGCGCTTCCTCCGGCTCGAATCGGCGGCGATCTCGCGAACGCTCCATCCGGCCGGCCATCTCGCTTAGCGAGAGGGCGAGCGCGCCAGCGGGACGATCCCTGCTCATGCCCGCACAGCGCAACATACGTGCGACGCGCTCCCTGGGCACCCGCCGGTTCGCCCGCGAAACCACACTCGACGCTATGGCTCGAATCAGACCCTCCCGGGGGATGTCGTCGCTCAGTAGCTCGTGAACGAGCAGCAGAAAAC